>JAIORJ010000077.1 GCA_021108185.1 Methanococcoides sp.
GTATGAGAGGTTCAAATCTGATCTCTCGCACAACAAATCGGGGATATAGGTAACGATGAAAAATGCAACCTTTTTAAAATATTTACTTTTTTTAATTTTCAATAAAAATTATCCTAACATATTATCCAATACCCTTATTTCAAATAATGAGGAATGCAACAACACGAACATTTTGTTGCATTTTACAATTGAGTACAAATTAGTTGCATTTAATTGCTAAACCAGGAATAGAATGATCGTATTTTTTTGTTTTCTGTTAACATCGTTAACTTCTTGAGTACCACTGGTTCTAATCACAAGTTCGCAAAGAATATAGTGCATTGCAAGACAAATATAAACCATATATAAAAAACTCAGATTCAGCATGAATTTGTGGGGAAGTGAAAAATGAGATTTAAACAGAATATGGTAATCTGTATTGGAATATCCTTGATGTTTCTGATAATGTTTGCAGGGAATGCTGCTGCTAATAGTGAGGCACATTTCCCAGATATTGTGCTTACCCAGGAACCCGGTACTGAAACTAACCCTGTGGGAACCGAGCATACCGTTACAGCAGAAGTTATAACTGGTTTGGGTAGTCCGTGGGAAGACTTTAATGTAACATTTGAGGTTATCTCAGGTCCACACGTCGGGCAGAATGGCACAAATATGACTAATGTCAATGGTATTGCTACTTGGACCTATGAAGGAAGCATCGAAGGTGTTGATGGGATACAAGCACATTTTACTGATGAGTATTTAAATACTTGGGAATCAAATGTTGTAGCTAAAAATTGGATCCCAGAGCAAACTGAAATCCCTGAGTTCCCGACAATTGCACTCCCGATAATTGCAGTGATTGGATTGGCGTTCTTCTTCCAGCGCAGGAGAAACTAAAATTAAAATGAGGATTTGAACATCTGATGAAACAGATGTTTAATCCTTTATCTGTTTTTGATTGAAAATATTATTTCCATCATGAAACAACAGAAACTATCTGTTCTCAACTCTCCAACCTCTCCCTTACGTGTGCATTGAGAGTAAATGGCTTATCAGCTTCTGCATTTTTCTTCATGTAATGGAGAGTACCTTTGAAGAATCCCATCTTCTTCCATTCTGTATAAGAAATATCAATGATCTTCTTCAAAGTACTCTTATATTCGATTCCCATAAAATCATTATTATAATAATACGCATCTGTTCCAATTAATGCAAAGAGTATATATTCTAGAAAATATATAACATTTATTTGATACTAGGTGATCCGAGTAAGACCATCTAGTACAAATAATTAATATAAGGGGGAAAATACCATGAAAAGAATAACGCTTGTGATGGTTTTATTAATGGTGGGAGTTATGCTAGCCTCCATACCAGCTGTAATGGCTCCTGGAGTTGGAAATTGTAAAGAGACTGTGAATCCTCATGGGGAAAACATTCCACCGGCAGGATTGACCACAGAACCTGGAACGAACCCAAACAGCGGGATAAATGATGACGGATTCTTTGAATTAAACGTCAATGCAGGTCCGAGCATCGCATGGGTTAATATCACTTTTATCGACAACGTTACTCAGGCAGAAATTGGAACTATCACGGTCACCAACAAGACTGTAATTGATACAGGATTATCTATATTTGATATAAAAATAAAGTACACCGAGGCTAATGGTGCTGCTCCAAGCATAAAAGCGATGGGCAGTAACAATGGTAATGGTAATGGCCAGGCAGATGCTGTTGCATACCATATCAAAGGTCAAAATGATTTTGACTGGGTGGCGGAGCTTTACTTTGCCGACGGTACACTTTATAGCACTATCGGTCCCATGACAGGCTGTCTTGTATCACCTCCACCAAGGTAAGTGAGACCAATAAAGTGAACTTAAGAGGAGAGGATTTTTATTCCCCTCATTTTTTCAATCATTAACATAAGCACTCTGCACTTATCCTCCCAACCTCTCCCTAACATGAGCATTGAGAGTAAACGGCATATCACTCTTAGCATTCTGCTTTATGTAATGCAGCGTATTCATTTCCTCAAATTCTGCCAATATCATTAAACGAGCTTGGAAAGTACACAATTATGTTACCTGAAGATTATTGGCAGAACACAGTTACTATTTTTTTTGTTTATACTATCTATATATGTTATGCAATTCCTTAACATATCTTATATAATGTTAGTTAATTACATAACATACTTCTACCCATCAATTCATTGTAATTAATATTCCAAAGTTTACATTAGGGATGTCTCGAATAAATTGTTTCGGTGATAAACATGACTGCCGAAGCTGATTTCAGAGAATTTCTTAAAGATGCGATTTGGGATAGAACTTGGGAAGATGAAGATGATGAGGAAGGGGAAATCCTATCCTATGAAGTACTGACACTTGAAGAAGCAGGAGTCCTTTCTGATGCTACTCGTATAGGTGTCATTGCAGGAACAATATCTAATGATAGTGGTTTTGTTGTAATCGCACCTGACAGATCAACCTTTGTTGTAACAATCCAGCAGAAGGTGTGATGATATGGATGATATGTTTGGTGAAGTTGTATTTAATTATACATCTAAACAAGCTGTTGAGGATGGGATTTTTTTGTGATATCCTTCAAGTCAATTCGAAATGAGACTGTAGCATATTACCTATTGCTAGTAAGAAATGGGTTATGTAGGTTACTTGCACAACCAGCTTAAAACATCTAAGAAAAGGTAACATTGATTTTTTGTACGCTCGGTCAACATGGGTAAAAAGGGATGGGGTCTTTTTATATAGAATAAAGCGCCTCGCTTCGATAAAATGTTATTAATTTACAGAGAAAAGGATTAACATGGCACAGAAATCAACAATCATTTATACGAAAACCGATGAAGCTCCGGCTTTGGCAACCAGTTCGCTCCTGCCTATTGTACAGGCTTATGTGAAAAACGCCGGAATCACTATGGAAACGAGGGATATCTCCCTGGCGAGAAGAATCATTGCCCAGTTTCCCGAAAGACTGACAGAGGACCAGAAGATTTCCGATGCCCTTTCCGAATTGGGAGAGATGGTCTTAACTCCGGAAGCCAACATTATCAAACTACCCAATATCAGCGCTTCAGTTCCCCAGATTAAAGCGACAGTCGCAGAACTCCAGGCTCAGGGATATGATTTGCCCGATTATCCCGAAGATCCTTCTAATGATGAAGAAAAGGCGATCAAAGCGAAATTCGATATTGCCAAGGGCAGTGCTGTTAACCCTGTATTGAGAGAAGGGAATTCTGACCGCAGAGCTCCTAAAGCTGTAAAAAATTATGCGAAAAAACATCCCCATTCCATGGGAGAATGGAAGTCCGATTCCAAATCCCATGTAGCCAGCATGACCGGCGGAGATTTTTACGGCAGTGAGAAATCTGTTGAAATTGAAGAGGCTACCAATTTCAGAATTTTCTTTACAGATGACGCTGGTAATAAAACACTATTAAAAGACAAAGCCCCTCTTCAGACCGGAGAAATCATTGATGCAGCTGTTATGAACAAAAAAGCGCTTCAGGCATTTCTGGCTGAACAGATAGAAGATGCCAAAGCTAAAGATGTCTTATTCTCCGTTCATTTGAAAGCGACAATGATGAAAGTTTCCGACCCTATTATCTTCGGTCATGTGGTTAAGGTCTTCTTTAAAGAGATATTTGATAAATATGGTGATCTGCTTTCAGAATTGGGTGTAGATCCCAACCACGGACTGGGAGATCTCTATACAAAAATCCAGAATCTGCCTGAAGACAAACAGGCTGAAATCAAAGCAGATATAGAAGCTGTGTATGCCAAGAGACCGGCATTGGCTATGGTTAACTCCGATAAGGGAATTACCAATCTCCATGTTCCCAGCGATGTTATCATCGACGCTTCCATGCCTGCAGCAATCCGCTCATCAGGCGGCATGTGGGGACCAGACGGGAAACTGAAAGATATGAAAGCCATAATTCCAGACCGCTCTTATTCGGGAGTGTATCAGGAAACTCTTGAGTTCTGTCAAAAACACGGTGCCTTTGATCCATCAAAAATGGGAAGCGTTTCCAATGTGGGGCTTATGGCGCAAAAAGCTGAAGAATATGGCTCACATGACAAGACCTTTGAGATGACTGGTACAGGAAAAGTTCAAGTTATCGATGACAACAATAATGTACTCATTGAACAGCCGGTAGAGGAAGGAGATATCTTCCGCATGTGTCAGGTGAAAGACGCACCCGTTCAGGACTGGATCAAGCTGGCCGTTAAACGAGCCAAAGCGACAGGCAATCCTGCAGTCTTCTGGCTCGATGAGAAAAGAGCTCACGATTCACAGCTCATTAAAAAAGTGAACAAATACTTGAAAGATTATGATACTGATGGCCTGGAACTATTGATCAAAGCTCCCGTTGAAGCGACCAAGTTTTCATTGGAGATAATTAAAGAGGGCAAAGATACAATCTCTGTGACTGGAAATACTTTGAGAGATTATCTGACAGACCTCTTTCCCATTTTGGAAGTGGGAACCAGTGCGAAAATGCTATCAATCGTTCCCCTAATGAATGGCGGTGGACTTTTCGAGACAGGTGCCGGCGGTTCGGCACCCAAACACGTACAGCAATTTGAATCGGAAGGTCACCTGCGTTGGGACTCTCTAGGAGAATTCCTGGCCTTAGCTGTTTCTCTGGAGCATCTGGGCAACAGTTTTGATAATCCTAAAGCTCTGGTTTTAGCAGAAACATTGGATAAAGCGACAGAGCTGGTTCTGGAAAACAGAAAATCACCTTCCCGAAAAGTGAATGAGATTGATACCAGAGGATCTCATTTTTATCTGGCAATGTATTGGGCTCAGGCTCTGGCTGATCAGGAGAAAGATAGCGAATTAAAAGCGATTTTTGAACCTGTAGCTAAAGCTCTGATGGAAAATGAAGAGAAGATTGCCAATGAGTTGTTAGAAGCTCAGGGCAAAGCTATGGATATCAAAGGATACTACGCTCCAGATGAGGAGTTGAAATCCCAGGCCATGAGACCTAGTGCGACTTTGAATGGGATTATCGATTCTATTTAATTTTATTGTGGAAACAAAAGGAAAGCCCCGGTTTCGGCCGGGGAAATCTTATACTATGAAGTACTGACACTTGAAGAAGCAGGAGTCCTGTCTGATGCTAATCGTATAGGTGTCATTGCAGCTCTTAGCGAGATGACCGACGCTATCATCGCAAAGTTGTAACTTAAAAATTATACGTAAGTCCGGCTCTGGCGAGAATGGGACTTTTTCGCATAAGGCTTAACGCCTTATGCACCTTCTTTTTATTGATCGATTTCCATTGGCGAAATGAGGTCGATATATTTAGCCAACATTTCCTTTCAATTTCTCAAGAAGTTTATCAATCTCATTGTCCAGCTCTTCTGATTTAGAATCAACATACTGAAGCGTTTTAAGTTTTATAGCATCAGGAGTTTTATCATCTTCCTTTTCAAAAGTTTCTTTCATGGCTTTGAATGAGTTTACCAGTTCTACCTTTTGTTTCTCGATGGATTCTATCTCTTCTAGTTCTGTTGCGAACATATCCGCATTTGTAGTCGTACTGAAAAGAGATTTGAAATCTGCATTTTTATTATCAAGACGTTCCATGGTCATATCTATCTTCTTGATAAGCTCTGCACCTATGGCTTTGTCAAATATTATGTCTTCAGTTGACATTTTCGGCACATACTCATCAGAGGGTGCAGGCACAGTTTCCTTTTTATCGCATACTGGGCAGGATGGTATAAAAACAGCATTTTTCTCATACACTCTCTGGTTCATGAATGTGGGTGAAACGATCTCAATGCCATCTTCATGAAGGGAATCAATAACTGCTTTTTTCAGATCGGATCTTTTTGTGATCAATCCTGATATGTCCCGAAGAAGACCTCCTACCTTGTATGTTACAGCATGATCATTTAGTTCTGTTACATGTACAAATGGACTTTCAAGGTCTGTTCTCTCTGCTGCTCTTATCAGATCCTTTTCAATATGCTTCCATGGTGTATCATATCCCAATGAAACGGTGGCAGAAATAATTGTTCCCGATGTGCTTATCGTGACCAGTGGATTTGAGACGAGTTTCAGGTTTGGGATGTTTATCAGATCACGGTCAATGGATTGTATCTGTGTATGAAGTATTGTTATGTTCGAGACCTTCCCAAATTCGTCTCCTATTCTTATATAGTCACCTGTTTTGAATGGTTTGATAAGGTTCAACATCATGCCTGACATGCCGTTTGCAACAAATGTTGTCGATGAGAGTGCAATGGTGGCACCCAGTAGTATTCCTAAAAAGCTCAAAAGGGTTTGTTT
This sequence comes from Methanococcoides sp., assembly GCA_021108185.1. Classification (GTDB taxonomy): domain Archaea; phylum Halobacteriota; class Methanosarcinia; order Methanosarcinales; family Methanosarcinaceae; genus Methanococcoides. The sequence goes on from JAIORJ010000077.1 coordinate 6,316, forward strand.
TGAATTATCTGTTATTGGCAATGTGAGTAATATCAGAACAATTCCAAGAAGAGTGGCTAAGGAAAGTATGATCTGTTTTATCATTTTGTCCCGGGTTAATATGGTGGTTTTCCGGAGAATGTAGCTTAATACTGTAAGAAGAACGAACAATGCAATTATTGTATAGGTCGTTAGTTGATATTCTCCAAATAACATGCTTTCACTCCCTGGGGTCCGAACTTACTAATTAAAGAACAAAAGTAATTTTGTAATTCTATCTATAAAAGTCTGTTCAATTACTATTGAGCTCACAATTTTGGTATGGTATAGGGCGATGAATCTAAAGCTATCACTGTTCGATCATATATCTGTGAAGATATCGAATTTTAAAAAAAGAATGCTGCTTATCCGCATATTAGCGGACAAGCTTTCAGAGGGTCTTTCTTCCCATACTTTTCTCAACGATAGGCTCGAAGAGGAAGTATTTTTCAACGTATGCCTGTATCTCTTCATCGGAGATGCATGAAACACGTTTTTCATTGTTGTAAAGGTTCTGTATATCCTTCTGTATAGCTCTGAGACGCGGATCGCTCTTTTCGACACTGATCTTGACGTCCAGAAGATCATGAAGTGTATCCTCTACCTTGAATCGCAGAACCTCAATACCTGATGAATCGCCTATAAGGAAAGCCCTCTTTCCTCCAACGGCTTCCGGTGGGTAGGGTTCATAGGTGAATGGGTTCTTGATGACGCCTGCTGTATGGATGCCGGATTCGTGTGCAAAGACATTGTTCCCTACAACGGATTTGTTCCTTGGGATCCTGATACCTATCTCACTTTGCATGAATTTAGCAAATTCGAAAAGGGATTCGAGATTGTACTTATCAAAGCCTTCTATCCTCCTTCCGAGGAATAGCAACAACTTCTCCAATTCAGCATTACCTGCACGTTCGCCGATACCGAGGAAAGTCACATTTGACCAGTTAGCACCGTGCCAGTACCCAGCGATGGAATTTGCCACAGCAAGACCGAAATCATCGTGACAATGGGTCTCGATATTGACAGCTTTTAGCTCTTCCTTGACATGTCTGACCATCTCGGGTATGCCGAATGGTTCTTCAACATCAACAAAAGGAATTCCGAATCCAATGGTGTCACAAAGACGGATGGTGCATTTTGGATCTATCTCAAGGATCTTCTTGATCATTGGATAGACAAAATCAGTGTTATCCGCACGTGTCATATCTTCAATATGTGCACGTGTCCTAAGCCCGTGGTCTACCGCATATTGTAATGCATCAAGGTATTTTTCCTCGGCAGCTTCTCTGCTTGGCAGTCCCATCTTGTCAAATATGTGTACATCTGAGACGGACATCAATATTCCTGTCTCTTCGATAGCACCGATATCCAGTACCAGATCAATGTCACTTCTGGCAGCCCTTGCCCAACCGGTGACCTCTGGGAACTCATAACCTCTGTCCAACATCATGCTAATGGCGTTTCTGTCACGGTCATTATACACAAATGTCTCAAGTTTTTCAATTCCGATATTGTGCAGATACTCATAGATCTTCACTTTGTGATCTGCCTTTAATACAATACCGGGCATCTGAGCCCCATCACGTAGGGTACTATCACTTATACTTACTTCCTGTCCCTTCGGGAGCTTAATCTTTGGAAGATCGTCATAAGTTTTGTATAGTTTCATAAATTACCTCCTTGAATGTGTACGACTGTCTCAACAATTGTGATCTGGAAGCAGTATTATCTGTGTGCATTCCACCAATATAATTTCATAAAACTGGTAACAATAGTCTGTTTTTCGTAATTGTACCACTTAGAGAAAACATAACCGGATCTGTCTATTAACGCTATGATTTAGTCTCTTTAAGACGTTATCCTTAAAATGTCTTTCTTTTTTGTACCATTAATTATGTTGATAATTATTTATTAAATCATATTATGTCCGCAAGTTCCTGTGCTGTAACGGAAGCTTTATTAAGCTCTTTTTATATGGTTATAGGACCCTATGTCATTATAATTTTAGGTCCAAGGTGATCACCATGTGGAGCACAGTACTCAAGAAGTTCGAAAAACACCCTGCCCAGCAGAAGGTAATAAAGTTACTCTTCGAACGTGGGTTTCAGGTAAATGGCGATGGCAAGGTAACATCAGGCTCGATCGAGATCCCTCACACTCAGCTTGCAAAAGAAGCAGGTGTGGACCGCAGGGTCGTAGATGCAACTACCGACACCATACTCTCGGATGAACTATTAAAGAATATCTTCCAGAACGTCACGTCCATACCTTTCCTTCGTGATGTAGCTCCAGCTCTCGGTCTTGGTGTAATAATAATAACTCCTGATGATGCTGCGAACGTTGGTATCCTGTTCAGCGTATCACAGGTGATATCTAACCACAACATCAGTATCAGGCAAGCGGTATCCGATGATCCGTATTTCAACAGCAAAGCGATGTTGACCATAATCACAGATTCCAAAGTACCGGGGGATATTGTAAGTGAGATCTTACAGCTTCCCGGCGTAAAAGGTGTAAGTATCTATTGATCCTTTCACAGAACAGCTCTTGCAAATGCCCTGAAAACCCCTATCAAATGACGTGAGTTCATAGGGTTCAGTAGCTTTTTGATAAGTATGGACGGATGGTCCATATCTCCATATTTTGTGATAAGCTCAAGGATCGCATTATTGTTCATTGAACCGATAAGGTCATCCAGTTCTTTGTCGGTTAGCCCGGCCATAAAATCGTGTATCCTCATTCCTGTTCTAAGTTCACGACCAAGGGCTGCTTTCCATCTGCTTTCATATTCTTTCAGTCGGTTTGCCGAAAAATCATCCTCACTGACAGCTTCAGCTGCAACCTGTCCCGCTATCTTTGCACAAACAGCACCTGTGTAAACCCCTCCTCCTGATGTCGGTTTGACCTGTCCTGCGGCATCACCTGCAATGAGCACGCCATCCGAATATGTCCTCTTGAGCGGACCGATCGGTATCCCTCCGACAACAAGGTCAAGCATATTGTTGGTGCAGTTGCCTGCAAGATGTTTGTTCTTGTTCACAATGTTCCTCAGGTAGTTCATTGCATTGTGTTCATTTCCGGGTTCTACTGCCAGTCCTATCCTTGATATTCTTTCATTGACAGGTACTGTCCAGGCAAAGAATCCGGGTGCCTGTGAACCAACGAACAGTTCCACAAAATCAGTGTCATTTGAGCTGTAAACTGCTTCTGTCTGTACTCCTGAAAGGATCCTGTCAACCTTTCCAAGCCCTGTATATCTGGCAACGTTGCTCTTGACACCATCTGCACCGATGATGATCTTCGATCTGACGGTTATCATCTTTCCCATGTGGATGACCGAAAGAAGTTGTATCCCGTCCTTTTGTTGTATCCCTGTAACCCTGCCCTTAAGCATGAGCTCTGCTCCGGTATCAACTGCAAGCGAGACAAGATGACGGTCAAATATCTTTCTGGAAACGACATAGGCCTTTGTCCGTTTTCCATCAATGGGTAGACAGGTTCCGTTAGGGGAATGCACAAAAGCCCCGCGAACACTGTTCAATACAAAATCATCTTCAGGACGTACATCACATTCCGAAACAGCACGTGTGCTCAGCAATCCTGTGCATTCCACGGGAGATCCGATGGAAGCATGCTCTTCGATAATGAGCACCTTCGCACCGGCCATTGCTGCGTAACGTGCTGCTGTAGAGCCAGTTGGTCCTGCGCCGACAACCACTACATCGTATATCATGGGAAGCTGGCCTAAAGAAAATACATCTTCTTCATCACTGTTCGCTTAGGATCACATCCGCTCCGATGGAACGCATTGAATCGAAGAAGTTCGGATATGAGATAAAGATGGCTTCCGCAGTATCGATGGTCGTATCACCTGCGATCATTCCGGCAAGTGTCAGCGACATCACTATGCGGTGGTCGTGCCAACCGTGGACATCTGCACCTTTAAGCTCTCCTCCTTTGATGGTGAGCTTGTCCTTTTCCTCACTTGTGGAGATTCCCATTTTATTGAGCTCTACAGCCATTGCATGGAGCCTGTCGGTTTCCTTGTATCTGACGTGTTCGGCATTGGTAATGACAGTCTCACCTTCTGCAACTGCACCGAGGACCGCGACTGTAGGTACGAGGTCAGGTGTTGCACCGGCATCCATTGTAATGCCGTGGAGTTTGCCACCATTTACTTCCACGGTTCCTTCTTCTTTGTTCCAGTAGACATTGGCACCCATTTCCTTTAGGATATCTATGATGGCCACATCTCCCTGCATGGATGGGTACAGATTATTGACCTTGATCTTCGTATCTGTCATTGCAGCTGCTGCAAGAAGATATGATGCCGAGGAAAAGTCTCCTGGTACGGTATATTCCTTGAGCCTGTACTTCTGACTACCAGGTATTATGAACTTAAGGTTCTGATTATCTTCCAGATATATCTCAGCACCGGCTTTCTCCAGAATGTCCAATGTGACATCGACATAAGGTCTGGATTTCAGTTCTCCCTTTATTGAAAGCGTTGTACTGTTCTTTGTCAGTGGACATGCAAGCAGCAGGGCTGATATGAACTGTGAACTTATGGAGCCGTCTATCTTTGCGATAGCACCTTTTAATCCTCCGGTGACCACAATAGGTGCACACCCGTTCCCTCGTGTTGATATGGACTGAACTCCAAGGTCGTTCAATACATTGAGCAGTGGTCCATTAGGCCTTGATCTTATGGAATTATCTCCTGTAAGAACGGTAGTTCCCTGGCCAAGGGCAGAAACGGCTGTCATAAAACGAAGCGTTGTTCCGGAATTGCCAACATCGATAACGTTCTCAGGAATTTGTGGTTCTCCGTCAACACCGGTTATCAATAATTTATCTCCATCCTTTTCGATGTATGCACCTAACATCTCACAGGCCTTTATCGTTGATTGGGTATCTGCTGAGATCAAAGGTCTGTGGATAATGGATTCTTTTGAGAGAGCTGCAACTGTGATGGCTCTGTGAGTATAACTTTTTGAAGGAGGTGCAAAGATCTCTCCGTGCACTCCTGATCTTCCTACTGTAACTTTCATTTACTGCACCCCTTTAATGATCTTCTCTATCTTGTCCCAATCATGGTCGTATATATGTGCAGAAACACTCACGGTCGTTATCGTTCCTGGAGCAAGTCCTACTTTATCTGCAACATATTCGAGCAGTTTTGAAAGCCCATACAGGTTTGCAGGATATGCGCCGGCAAAATCATGGCTTCTGAACAATGTTGTAAGATGCACTTTTTCATCCCGTATTTTAAAATCATCAATTATCATGCATGGCACTTCATCCACTTCGGTATCGATCGTTGGTACCCATGTGATGGCAGTAGCTCTGCGTGTTGTCTTGTTGTCTGTCAGTTTCTCGATGACATACTCTATCTGGTCGACCTTACCATCCCAGTTCCTGAGCCGTTGACCGTAGGTGTATTCGAAATCCTGTGCATTTTCACCTGTAATAAGCTGTTTTGCATATTCTTCCAGCCTCTCATGGTTCCAGGCACTATCCTCAGGTATCTCATTACTGTATGGGTCCTCGATAACGACCATAAGGTTCATGAATTCGCGTATCTGGCTCCCACGCTCATCTGTGATCACATTTCCATGGTTCCATATGACATTGAGTCCTCGATACCATGCATCGCTTATAGTCCGGGCTTTTATGATCCTTCCAATTGCAGCATCATGCGTCATGATAAATTCTCCACTAATGAACTTAAATAGGCATTATCCTTCTAATATAGGTATCTGTTCAATGTTCAATATTGTTCATTGATATGCATCCAATGTCTATAAATTCTGTTCAAAAAACGTAGGTTAATAGCTCAAAACAGAAAAGATAATAAACTTCCAATCCATTCAATGGCCATAATGGAAGACGGTAGTTTCTGCTATACCATAGGCTATAGTAACAGGTCTCTTGAATATCTTATTGATATGGTGCAAAGTTTCAATATCGTTCATTTGGTGGATATTCGCAGTTATCCGCATTCGGTGCACGAGGATTTCAATAAGGAGAACCTCGAGATAGTGCTTCCCAAGAACAATATTGTCTATTCTCATTGTCCCGGTCTCGGAGGCTTAAGGGATGGGAGCTATATGGATTATACAAAGACCGATGAGTTCAGTAAATATTACTCCCGTTTAGTGGATAAAATAGAGGCTGTCAATAAAGCGGGTTCAGGTATCGTTCTTATGTGTGCTGAAAAAAACCCGAAGGATTGCCATCGATACCATTTATCAAAGGTTCTTGAATCTTCCGGAATAAAAATAATACACCTGACCGATCCTGGCCAGGTAGACCTTTTCAGGTTCTAATTTTTCACATCTCGTTCAGGCGGCGTATCCTTTCCTCTGTGGCCGGATGTGTCCTGAACAATTTCATCAATGAACTTCCTCTTAGGGGATTGACGATGAACATATGTGCTGTGCTCTGGGATGGCTGAACATCGTTCTTTCTTGGCTGGTAGTTCTGTGCTCCAGATTCAAGTTTAGAGAGTGCACTGGCAAGTGCCCAAGGTTTCTGTGAAATGCGTGCTCCTTCTGCATCTGCACCGAACTCACGTGAACGTGATATTGCAAACTGTATGATGGTTGCTGCCAGCGGTGCCACTATTGCAAGTGCTATGAAGCCAACAATATTTCCGCCCCCATCATTATCCCTGCCTCCGATACCTCCAAAGATGGCAGCCCATCTCGCCCAGGTGGCAAGCATTGTGATAACTCCGGCAATTGTCGCAGCAACAGCACTGATGAGTGTGTCCCTGTTCTTCACATGTGCCAGTTCATGGGCAAGCACACCCTCAAGCTCTTCTGGTGTGAGGATATTCATTATCCCTGTGGTCGCAGCTACTGCTGCATGTTTAGGATCTCTGCCTGTGGCGAATGCGTTTGGCATCGATGTTTCCACGATGTAAACTTTAGGCATCGGGAGTTGGGCACGTATTGCAAGATTTCTCACAACATCGTAAAGTTGCGGACTTTCGGATTCTGTCACTTCTTTAGCTTTGTACATTTTCAGGACTATCTTGTCACTGTACCAATAACTGCCGAAGTTCAGCACAAGTGCAAATGCAAATGCGATGAACATTCCGCCAGTTCCGCCGATAAGACGACCTACAATGATAAGCAGTCCTGTCAAGGATGAAAGTAATAATGTGGTCTTAAGCATGTTCTTCATGTTTTACCTCAGTAGTGCGCATGTATCTTTTGTTCTTTGAAAAATCTGTAAATTTTAGATATTTACACCTACTAACATATCTATTGATTTGTAGTTCTATATAAATGCGTTGGGGTGGCACAGGGAGACGTAAATAATTTTATATTGGCAACCCAAATATATTGTCTGCAATACTCGTTTTGAGTGAAATGGTTCTCATCATGACACCTAAAAAAAGGATGGTGCCGAGGGCACAATCGAAAAACACATCTTCGGAATGTTTGATAGAAAGCTAATGTAACTTATAATGCTCTTTGCAATACTCTTCCTTGTTACATTATTGTCCGTTGGGATGGTCACTGTAGGATAAAAAAGAAAGAAAAAAAGAAGGAATTTAAAGTCGATATCTCGACTTTCATACCTCTTCTACTATCAGTTCTGTATCTTCTTCTATCTCGGAGATCAGAGCTTCAAATTCCTCAAGATCGTTCTCAAGGGCTGCTATTTCAGAATCTGTCAGTTCAACTCCCTCTTCTGCAAGTATCTCGTCTGCAGCGGTGGTAGCTGTTTCTGTTTCTTCTTCTGTGGCATTGTCGGCAGGCTCTCCTACGCAACCGGAGAATGCTAGTCCGATGAGAAGGATGGCAACAATTCCCAGATGTTTAATGCTCACCATGATCAGACCACCTCTGTTGAGTTGTCGTCATCGGAACTTTCATCTTTATCATCATCTTCGGAATCGTCGGAGTCTTCATCATCCATTTCTTCTGTGCTGTTGTCTTCAAGTTCATTCTCTTTTTCATCAGCACTGTCATCATCGGAGTTTTTATCTTCCATTTCTTCGGTGCTGTCGTCTTCAAGTTCATTCTCTTTTTCATCAGCACTGTCATCGGAGTCTTCATCCTCTTCATCGTCGCTTACCTTTGGAGCAGCCCATTCAAGTTCAGTGCTCTCATCATCCTTCTCGATCTTGTAAGAGCCTTCTCCTGAAAGGGATGTACTGCCTGTTCCTTCTGCTTTGATGGTGATATCCTCTCCACGGACCATGACTGTGAGGCGGGACCCTTCAATTTTTGCTTCTCCGGTGAAATTATGGTAGACAAATGCATAGCTTCCGTCTCCTGTGCTGTCCTCATCGAACTGCTCGTAATCTCCATCAAGCTTAATTTCTGCGTCACCTGCAAGGTCTTTGATAACGACCGTGGCATTGGTTGCAGTGAACTCCACCTCAAGTTCTCCTGAAAGCACGATTGTTCCATCACCTTCAGCATCGATCAGACCTTCACCTGCCAATGTCACATAGCCCTGTCTGAACCCTTTCATTTCCTGAACAAGCGCTCTAAGTTTTGTGTTGGCTTCATTAGTCAGTCTGATGGATTTACGGAGCTGTTCGCCAGCGTCTTCTTCTCCATTCTGGTAAGCTTCCCTTGCACGTTCATGCGCCTGTTTAGCTTCCTCGATGAGTGCATTGTAATCGTCAAGCATTTCCTGGAGGTCTTCAGTATCTTCGCCGTCCTCGGTCAAACTGTCGATCTCATTCTGGAGTCTCTCTGAAACACCATCTGTTTTCTCAAGGTAGTTAACAAGGCCACTGTTGATCCTCTGTGCTCTCATCCTGTTCAGGTCCTTCTGAGCATCACTCCAGATCTTCCTTATGTCCTTTGTTGCTTCGGAGAGGTCCTTTCTGGTATCTGCGGCAGCAACATCATCTTTCTGTGCTTCAAGCCTGACGATGTATGTGTCAATTGTCTCATTGACCTCTTCAGTATAGCTTCCGTCTTCCTTGATCGTTTCAAGACGGGTGACCATGTAATCAATGGTTCCGGTCAGGTATTCCTTTGCTGCGTCCATTGCTTCTGTGGCATTTAATTCACCTTTGGCCTGCAATGCTTTAGCGTTCTGGAAATTTCCTCTTAGTTCATCATAGCCAGCCTTTGAAAGCTGAACTTTGCTCCTTGCCCGGTCATTTCGCATTTCCTTTTCCTGGATCATTTCAGGTGTGATGTTCTCATCTTTATTTTCCTGTAATCTTATCCTGTCTGCATCCGTGGCTCCAACGCCATTATCCCCTTGATTGGCAGCAAACTTTGGTGTGATCTTCTCATCTTTGTGTTCTTGTAACTTTATCCTGTCTGCATCTATGGCTCCAACACCATTACCCCCTTGGTTGGCAGCAAAAGCAGTCACAGGAAGAAGACTTAATATCATCAGTATGGCACCGATCAGTGCAAACCCTTTCATTGTTTTATTCTTCATAATGGATCCCTTCCTTTGTTTATTATGTGATAAGATCTTGATTATCGATGTAATGAACTTACAAGCTCAACTTTGGATACGTGGGATATAAGCTTACTTTTATTGATTCTCATAATTAAGATGATCTAAAGTATTATCTGGGGGATTAAAAGCATTTTTTTACTTTATAATACTTTATATTGAATTATTTTGTCTACTAAAAAGCAAAATATGCTTATTTTCCAATATAAACCTATGATACCACGTTTTTAATTGAAATTCCCGTCCCTTTATATTTAGACTGTTTAGCTATTCAATATTTTCGGTATTTCTATCATTATTATTCCGGAAGTCATAAAACTTCAATAATACGAATTGTTGAATAAAAAACTATAAAAGTGGAACACGGCAATATGATACTGTGAAAGTCAGGACATTATTTGGGGTTTGCACATTTCTTACATTAATATTGCTTATTGTTCCTGTGGGCGCTGTTGGAACTGCAACGATACATGGGGCTATCTATGAATGGGACACCTTTGAACCTCTTGAGAATGTCTTGATCGAGGTCAATTCCACTCCTCCTCAGTCTATAGTTGCAAAGTATGGTGTCTATTCCCTGGACCTGGCTCCAGGTGACTATGTGATAGTTGCTACTTATTATACTGGTAATAGTCTCGTAGCGTCTGCACAGGAATCAATAACAGTAACCGATGACGGTGATTATATAATCGACCTTCTTCTTCTTCCATCCTATGAAAATGAGGACCTCGAAGATGCCGAAATAGCCAATTTGAGCGAAGCATTTGAAGCCGATTCGCAGATCATCGAGGCTGATACGGGAAGCTCATATATGGCCTATGTAGCGGTTCTGCTGATCTTTTTTGTACTTGTTTTGTCAGCATATGTGTATTCAACGAAGAAAGGGTCGAATGAAAAAAGTTTAGTCAACACTTCATCTGACTGGGATAATGATGCTACTTTACAAGATGGGTCCCTCTCCGTTGATGTGAAGGAAGATGGTCTGGTCGGTACTATTACCGATGATTCGGAAACCATTGATATTATCACTAAAGTTGAACCACCTGTCCTGCCTGATGACCTTCGGGAAGTTCTGGACATCGTTATTGCAAATGGTGGACGAATAACCCAAAAGGACCTGCGTGGCAAATTGCGATATTCTGAGGCGAAAGTAAGTCTGATAGTCTCTGATCTGGAAAACCGCGGACTTGTGGATAAGTTCAAGAAAGGGCGGGGCAACATCATTATAATTCCTGACGATAGGAAGTAAGTTGACTTTGCTTCTGTACTATCTTAAGAATTAATGGTATGGCTTATCAATACATTTATATGAAGAATGCCTAAGAGGGAACACATGAGAGTTTCAATGGACATTGAATTAAAGGACACTCCAGGACAATTGCTTCTGGCTTTGAATCCGATTTCGGAGCTAAAAGGGAACTTGAAATCGATCGTACATCATCATGAAGAACGAACTCCAAGAAGTACCATTCCGGTACAGCTTGTTTTTGAGATCGAACCAGCCAATCTTGAGGTCCTTATAGGTCGTCTTGAAGATAATGGAATTGGTGTTGCAAGGGTTGATGAGAAGCGTTTCACAGCACATGGTGCTGTCCTCCTGATAGGTCATATAGTTCATACTGATATACAGGATACCATTGATACTATTGATAAGACCGGTTTTGCAGAGGTCGTGAACATTTCTCTTTCAATGCCGCAGATAGACATGCGTTCATCTGCTTCCTTAAAGATAGATGCTGTGGGTAAGAATGAGCTTCATGAAGCGATATCGGTCCTTAGGCAGGTCGCGATCAAGAAGGATCTTGTGGTCATAGAACCAATTGAAGCTGAAATTTCATAAAGGTGATATTCAATGAGAAAAGTACGTGCATCCATTATTGGATTTGGTTCAGTTGGACAGGGTGTTGCAGAGGTCCTTCTGAGAAAGGGTGATGAATTAAAGTCTCTTGGTATCGACCTCGACGTTGTGGCCATCGCTGATTCCAAAGGCTCTGAGGTAAATCTTGCTGGTATAGATCTTAAAGCTGCACTTGGCAGAAAGCGGGAATTCGGTACTGTTGCTATCGATGATCTTACTGGGGAAGATGTCATCAAAAGTGTGGACCATGACATTGTGATCGAGACAACTCCTACCGATATAGAGACCGGTGGCATCGGCCTTGTTAACATGGTTGCTGCTTTTGAGTTTGGCAGACATGTGGTGACCTCTAATAAAGGCCCTCTTGCGTTGAAATATCGGGAACTTGTCGAAGCTGCGAAGGAAGCTGACCGTAAGTTGCTCTTTGAGGCCACTGTCGGCGGTGCAATGCCTATCATCAATCTTGTGAGGGATACGCTTGCCGGAAATGAAATACTCAGTGTGGAAGGCATCCTTAACGGTACATGTAACTACATTCTGACACGCATGATGGAAGAGCATGCTTCCTATGAGCAGATGCTTGCGGAGTCCCAGGAGCTTGGTATTGCTGAGACCGATCCTACCTATGATGTGGAAGGTATCGACACGGCATGTAAACTTGTAATTCTTGCAAATTCAATATTCAATCAGGATGCAACCTATCAGGATGTGGATGTTACCGGAATTACTAAGGTAACTCTGGAATCTCTTTCTCTTGCCTATGATGAAGGCTATGTCATCAAGCTTATAGGTGAGGTCAAGAAGGACCGTCTTCGAGTTTCACCACGCCTTGTACCGGCATCCCATCCGTTGGCTGTTGGCGGTACGTTGAACGTTGCATCGGTGAGTACCGATCTTGCAGGAACCATTACGGTTACGGGCAGGGGTGCAGGGTCTATTGAGACTGCAAGTGCCATCTTGAGCGATATTATATCCATCTACAAGGACTGATGGCTATCTGCTTACCAGATGGGAACGACAGGAATATCTATACATGACCGATTTCAAGGAATTTGCTGATGTTTGTAAACAGATCGAACATATCTCAAGTTCACTGGAGATGACCGATGTTGTCTCAGATCTGTTAAAGTCGGTATCGACAGAGGAACTTCCTGTTGTTACCCATTTTGTAATGGGTGATGTTTTTCCTGCCTGGAGTGTTGAACAGCTTGGTGTGGGTACGAGTATTTTGTATGATGCCCTTTCAAGATCTTCCCGTCTTTCTATTAAAGAGATCGAGAACCTTGTACGTTCCACCGGTGATATAGGTGAAACGGCAATAGCGGCACTTAGTAAATCCGGAAGTAATCAGAAATCATTGCTATCATTTGGAAATACGAATTTGTCTCTTTCTATCATGGACGTCTTTGAAAAGTTCATTGAAATTTCTCATTCATCGGGAGGAGGTTCTGTAACTTCTAAGACCCGGGCACTCCGAAACCTTTTTGATTTGGCAAGTCCTGAAGAGGCACGTTATCTTGCCCGACTGGCTATCGAGGACCTTCGTATTGGTGTCGGTGAAGGTATCGTTCGTGATGCTATTTCTAAGGCTTTCGATGTTCCTGCAGGGGATATCGAACGTGGTTTCATGGTGACCAATGACCTCGGCCTTGTAGCAGTTGCTGCAAAAGAGGGTGGCATTGAGGAGATCTCAAAGCTCAGGGTGGAGCTTGATCGTCCGATAAAGATGATGCTGGCACAGGTTACGCCTAGCATCGAGGCTGCTATTAAGGATCTTGGTATGCTGGCTGTCGAGTGGAAGTTCGATGGTGCAAGGGTTCAAATTCATAAGAATGGGGATTCGGTCAACATCTTTTCGAGAAGGCTTGAGAATGTGACATTATCTCTGCCGGATATCGTTGAGTCCGTGAAGCTCCATGTGAAGGCGGATTCCGCTATTCTGGAAGGGGAGGCTGTAGCGGTCGATGAGAATGGGGCTCCTCGTGCCTTCCAGGATATACTCAAACGCTTCAGGAGAAAGTATGACGTTGAGGCAATGGTTCGTGAGATCCCTCTTACTTTGAACCTTTTCGACATTCTCTATCTTAATGGAGATGTATTGATGGACCAGTCTCTTTTAAGAAGAAGGGAACAACTGGTCTCATGTGTGGAGAACTGTGATAGCATCAAGGTGGATGAGCAGGTTCTCACAGATGATGAGAACGTTGTGAACGAGATCTATACTGCTGCGTTGAGGGGTGGACACGAAGGGGTCATGCTTAAGAACCCGGAAGCTTCGTATTCTCCAGGCAAGCGGGGTAAGAACTGGCTCAAGAAGAAGCCTATAATGGAGACACTCGACCTCGTTGTCATTGGTGCGGAATGGGGCTATGGGAAGCGTGCAAATCTTATCGGCTCTTATGCTCTGGCATGTCATGACCCGGAAGATGGAACATTCCTTCCGATCGGCAAAGTGGCTACAGGTTTTTCAGACGAGCAACTTGTTGAGCTTACTGAGGTCTTCTCCGAGCTTATTGTTGGTGAATCCGGTCGGGAGATCGAACTTAAACCTGATGTGGTGTTCGAGATCGCATTCGAGGAGATCCAGAAAAGTACGAACTATGGTTCAGGGTATGCTCTCCGTTTCCCCCGGCTTGTAAATGTGAGGGAAGATAAATCTCCGGAAGAGGCTGAAACGATAGATCGTATCGAGAGCATCTATTTATCACAGAGAGGCTAAATCCTTTTTTTAAAAAGGATGTTTCCTCTTAATAAAAAGTTGAGCTGAGTTAACGTCCCAGCTCTGCGTGTGCTTTTGCCAGATGTCCGGCGGCTTGCGCTCCTATCAGTGATATTTCGCCTGCAAGGACTGCAGCGGCGATGATCTCTGCCAGCTTCTTTGAATTATGCCCGGGTACCTCTCCTGCTCCTGCAACTCCCAGCAGGTTAAGGCAGTCTCTCTGGGTGGCTATACTTGTTCCACCGCCAACGGTTCCTACCTGTATTGATGGGAGGGTGACGGAACAGTAAAGGTCTCCGTTCTCATTTACTTCCATTGTTGTTATGGCACTACTTCCCTCTACAACATGGGCAGCATCCTGACCACATGCCAGATAGAGTGCTGCGATAATGTTTGCTGCATGGGCATTGAAACCCAGGGCACCTGCCCTTGCTGAACCCAGGAGATTTTTCCTGTAATTGACCTCTTCCATCATCTTCGGGGTGGTCTTCAGTTTCTTCTCCACGATCTCCTTTGGAATTGTAACGTCTGCAGCAACGGTCTTTCCTCTGCCAAGTATATTGTTGATGGCAGCCGGTTTTTTGTCGGTGCACATGTTGCCTGAAAGTGAGATCGGGTAAACTCCGAATTCCTCTGAGATAAAGATGAGCACAGCATCGGTGGCAATGGTTACCATGTTCATTCCCATTGCGTCCTTGGTGTCATAGGCAAACCTTAGGAATACAGTGTTACCTGTGATGAATGGATCTACACTGAGCAGTTCTCCGAAACGTGTGGTTTTGCCTGCTTTCTCTTTCATATTTGTGAAAGTTTCCGGTTCTTTGACCCAATCCACAAAGTCCTTTACCTTGTTCACATTCTCCAGTTTGAATACCGGGGCACGGGTCATGAGGTCCTGGAATATCCTGACATTTGCTCCACCTGATGCGGTTATGATGGAACATCCACGATTAGTACTTGCAACAAGAGCACCTTCAGTGGTTGCAAGGGGAAGCGTGAAGTCTCCGTTGGCATATTCTCCATTCACTTTTATAGCACCTGCAACACCAAGCGGGATCTGTATGGTGCCTATCATGTTCTCGATGTTGCGTTTGGTGGCTGCTTCAGCATCGATCGTATAGTTTTGTATGTGTTCGAACTTAATTCCATTCATCTTCTCAATGGCACATTTTCGAACCCTCACAGCTGTATCAGTGTCGGTATATGCATCTATTTTCCGGAGTGGCATTTCTCCTGAGACGACCTTTTCAAGCAATTCATCTTCTTTCATTGTGGTTTCGGTTTTTGATGCCATTAGTGTTCCCTGCAATATTATTTTTTAGAATGTATCAATAGTTTGATGAATTATCGAGTGGTATTGAACCTGGTCAAAAATTTTTGATGAACAAGTATTATCTGAATCCTTTATGGTGCTTCATGCTTATATGTTTTGGTGGCATTTATATATTAATATATTACAAACGGTATCCTTCTACGTCTTGGCATTTTTATTTCTACTTATAATAAATACAGATACGGGCTGTACCCCCATCCTCATGATGATGATTACTATCTAAATTCTTGTAGATAAACTTAAATACAAAAATGCCACTATTTTATGGTTATCATATATATGATATTGATGAAATCTCGAGGACTCATATATTTTTGAATGATTATTGTGTGTCGTTCAGGAATGGTATTGCCTGTTATTTTTGTATCATATTCAACAATTTGAAAACGTGTTTAAATGGGTGTTATTGTATGATAGATGCGAATGGTTCTATGGGGCATCATATTTTCAGTTTGAGCTCTGCGTCTTCTAAAAAAGAATTTCACATGAGGCGTAAGGAGTGGCTTGTTGAAAATGCGAAGACAAGGCAGTTAGATGACCATAGGTATGCTGCTGATCATCAGGTCACCAATGGGTTCTGGTCCTGGTATCTTGAAAAACACAAAGATATGACCTGTAGGTACAACAATCTCTATTCCGATATAACTGCAAGGGATTGCAGGGAACTGGGGATGGATAAGCCGGAAAGTATGAACTTGTCAATTTCATCTGGATATGTCGACCTTGATCATATCAGACAAGAATTTATCAAGCATGATCGGAATACGATCGAAGGTATGGCTACAAATTTAAAGAAGGTAGGTCTTGTTAAGGAAGCTGAAGGGCTTTTGTCCTCAAACCCAATTGAAAAGAAGACCATCTACGTTCTTGACAGGTTCTTTGATGCTTTACATAATAATAATTTCAATGACCTGCAAATAATCGATTTCTACCTCGAGCTGATGCCGGAAGAGCGTGTCTCACTTGGATGCAAACCCTGAAGCTTTAATGGGTTACGCGCTCTGATTTTTTTAATTTCTGAAGTTAGGGAGCACAGCAGCCAGGGGTAATTTTGTTTTATTTTGTAAGGTGTAGCTATTGATTCAACTCAGAACACAACATCTATATATCATAATTTAAACTACATCATAGTACTTATTTGTGCATTATATGAGGAATATCTATGGAACCTACTAAGATCCTACTTGATGAAAACGAGATGCCAAAAAAATGGTATAATATCCTTCCGGATATGCCCACTCCATTGGCTCCTCCACTTAATCCTGCAAATAATGAGCCACTGGCACCAGAGGACCTTGCTCCTCTTTTCCCTATGGAGCTCATCAAACAGGAAATGAGCAGTGAGAAATACATTGATATTCCGGAAGAGGTTCTTGAGATATACAAGCTCTGGAGACCTGCTCCTCTATTCCGTGCACACAGGCTTGAAAAATTACTTGACACACCTGCAAAGATCTACTACAAGTATGAGGGCGTCAGTCCCGCAGGCAGTCACAAACCAAATACTTCTGTTGCACAGGCTTACTATAATATGAAGGAAGGCACAGAGAGGATAACCACCGAGACTGGAGCTGGTCAATGGGGCAGTGCACTTTCACTTAGCTGTAATTATTTTGATATCGAATGTAAGGTCTACATGGTACGCTCAAGCTTCGAGCAGAAACCATACCGCAAATCCCTGATCAATCTCTGGGGTGCAACTGTAGTACCTTCACCAAGTCCTGATACTGAGTTCGGACGTCACATGCTTGAGAAATATCCGGACACTACAGGCAGTCTTGGTATTGCTATCGGGGAAGCTGTAGAGGATGCTGTGAAGCACGACAATACCAAATATGCTCTTGGTAGTGTGCTCAACCACGTCATGCTACATCAGACAGTTATAGGTCTTGAAGCCCAGAAACAGCTCGATAAGGTAGAGGAATATCCTGATATAGTCATTGGATGCTGTGGTGGCGGAAGTAACCTCGCAGGTATCAGCCTTCCATACATGAGGGATAAGATCGAGGGAACCCATGATCCACGTATCATTGCTGTGGAACCGTCTGCCTGTCCAACCCTTTGTGACGGCAAGTTCCAGTATGACTATGGGGACATGGCAAAACTGACTCCCCTCCTTAAGATGTATTCACTCGGATACGACTTCATGCCACCTGCCATCCATGCAGGCGGTCTGAGATACCACGGCTGCTCACCGATAATCAGCCAGCTGACTGCAGATAACCTTATGGAAGCTACCAGCTATCATCAGATAGAGGTATTCGAAGCAGGCGTCATGTTCGCTCGCAGTGAAGGTATTCCACCTGCACCAGAGTCAAACCATGCTGTCAAATGTGCTATCGATGAGGCTCTTAAGTGCAAGCAGACCGGAGAAGAGAAGACCATCCTGTTCTGCCTTAGCGGACACGGTCACTTCGATATGTATTCTTACGACAAGTATTTCAGTGGTGGACTCAGCAACGAATGATTCGGGAAAACGGCTTTTAAAGCCGTATTCCTTATACTTTCTATTTTATTTTGCCTTGCTTTTTCGTATTTTTATAGTTTCTACTTAAATGATCAGTTCTTCTATCTACTGGTGTAATTACTTATACAACTGAAACAAACGTTCTAACAGTGATGTGAATTTCCCATGATGATACGAGAGCTTGACATTCCAGAGGATATTATTGGATTTTATGAGGATTCCGGCATTAAGGAACTGTATCCTCCTCAGGCGGAAGCAATAGAGATGGGTCTGCTTGAAAAGAAGAACCTCCTTGCCGCCATACCCACAGCTTCAGGCAAGACGCTCCTTGCGGAACTTGCAATGATAAAGGCTATTCGTGAAGGCGGTAAAGCTCTCTATATCGTTCCCCTTCGTGCATTGGCCTCTGAAAAGTTCGAGCGTTTCAGGGAACTTGCACCCTTTGGTATTAAAGTGGGGATTTCCATAGGTGATCTGGATTCCAGGGCCGACTGGCTTGGAGTTAACGATATCATCGTTGCCACATCCGAAAAGACCGATTCCCTTCTTCGCAATGGCACTTCCTGGATGGATGAGATAACCACTGTTGTTGTTGATGAGATACATTTATTGGATTCTAAGAACCGCGGACCCACACTGGAGGTCACCATCACCAAGCTGATGCGACTAAATCCGGATGCACAGGTACTGGCACTTTCTGCTACCGTAGGCAATGCACGGGAGATGGCAAACTGGCTCGGTGCGGGTCTTGTGCTTAGCGAATGGCGGCCTACTGATCTTCATGAAGGCGTGCTTTTTGGAGAGGCCATTAACTTTCCCGGAAGCCAGAAGAAAATAGATCGGCTTGATAAGGACGATGCTGTGAATCTTGTTCTGGATACTATCAGGTCAGGGGGGCAGTGTCTTGTTTTTGAAAGCAGCAGGCGGAATTGTGCGGGGTTTGCAAAGACAGCATCTTCAAAAGTTGCGAAGATTCTTGATAATGATGCAAAGGTTAAGCTGGCAGGGATAGCTGAGGAAGTGGAGTCCACAGGTGAGACCGACACTGCCATCGTACTTGCCAACTGCATACGCAAGGGTGTTGCCTTTCACCATGCGGGCTTGAACTCGAGCCACAGGAAGCTTGTGGAAAATGGTTTCAGGCAAAATCTCATCAAGCTTATTTCCAGTACACCCACATTGGCAGCGGGTTTGAACCTGCCTGCAAGACGCGTCATAATCAGGAGCTATCGCAGGTTCGATTCCAATTTTGGTATGCAGCCGATCCCGGTGCTCGAATATAAACAGATGGCGGGGAGGGCAGGTCGCCCTCATCTCGATCCGTATGGGGAATCGGTTCTAATCGCGAAGACCTATGACGAGTTTGCACAGCTCATGGAGAATTATGTTGAAGCTGATGCGGAAGATATATGGTCGAAGCTCGGGACAGAGAACGCACTGCGAACACATGTGCTGTCCACGATCGTGAATGGTTTTGCTTCCACAAGGCAGGAGTTGTTCGATTTCTTTGGAGCTACTTTTTTCGCTTACCAGCAGGATGCATGGATGCTGGAAGAGGTCATCAATGACTGTCTGGAATTCCTTGTGGATAATGCAATGGTGAGTGAAACCGAGGATATCGAAGATGCAAATAAGCTGATCTTAAGAGGTACCCGCCTTGGCGGTCTGATATCCATGCTCTATATTGACCCGCTTTCAGGTTCAAAGATAATCGATGGTTTCAGGGATGCGGGCAAGGATGCTGTCAAAGTGACAGACATGACCCTTCTGCATCTTGTTTGCAGTACTCCGGACATGAGGCAGCTCTACCTTCGCAATGCCGATTATACTATAGTGAATGACTATATTATGGTTCACAGTGATGAATTCCATGATATTCCAAGTCAGTTCAAGGAGACCGATTATGAATGGTTCATGGGTGAGGTGAAGACTGCCATGCTTCTTGAAGAGTGGGTCACCGAGGTCTCTGCTGAGGACATCACCAGGCATTTCAATGTGGGGGAAGGGGATATCCATGCCCTTGCTGATACTTCGGAGTGGCTGATGCATGCTGCTGCAAAACTGGCAGAGTTGCTGGGTGTGGAACATTCTTCGCATGCGTACAGCCTTGAGAAAAGGATACGTTATGGTTCAGGGCTTGATCTCATGGAGCTTGTGGGCATAAAGGGTGTGGGACGTGTGCGGGCACGTAAGTTGTACAATGCGGGCTTTGTTTCGGTTGCAAAACTTAAGGGTGCTGATATGTCGATATTATCAAAACTTGTCGGGCCTAAGGTTGCTTACAATATACTGTACGGTATCGGTGTTAAGGTCAAGGATAAGCACTTTGAAAGCATACCTATAAGTTCAAATACTCTAGATACAATACTGGACAAAAACCAAAAGACATTCAATGATTTCCAGTGATGTTGAACTATCCATTTTTGGTTTCTGTTCGTAAATGCCACTTGTTATTATTTTTGTCACTGGTTAAAACGAGATGATCATATGCTGTATAAACACCTATCGGAAGTCACTGACGAAGAGATGGAGAAGCTTCTCTGCCGCACTGGAGATATGATGGACGTTGCTGATACCGTCTCATCAATTCTAAAGGATGTGCAGGAGAAAGGCGATGAAGGCCTGCGTGAATATACTATGAAGTTCGATAGGGCTGACATTCATGATATTGAGGTCAGTTCCGAGGAGATCGAGCAGGCAATGGAAGAGGTCGATGCAGAACTTCTCAGACATCTTAAGGTCGCAGCGGAGAACATAAGGAACTTCCATACAGCACAGCTTCCGCAGAAGACATGGTACATCGAACCTTCTCCTGGGATCAAACTTGGTCAGATGGCCACTCCGATAGCATCGGTAGGTGCCTATGTTCCAGGTGGTCGTGCTTCTTATCCTTCAACTGCACTTATGACCATAATTCCTGCAAAGGTTGCAGGAGTGAAAAACGTCGTTATGTGTACTCCCCCTGGTTCTGATGGAAAGGTAAATCCGCTTACTCTCGTGGCAGGCAAGGTGGCTGGTGCGGATCATATCTATAAGGTCGGTGGAGTTCAGGCGATTGCTGCAATGGCCTACGGTACTGAAACTGTATTAAGTGTTGATAAGATCGTGGGACCTGGAAATGTGTTCGTGACCGTTGCCAAGATGATGGTTCGGGATAAAGCAGAGATCGATTTCCCGGCAGGTCCGAGTGAAGTGCTTATTATTGCAGATGATTCTGCGGATGCTGCTATGATAGCATCTGATATTCTCGCACAGGCAGAGCATGATCCAAAAGCGGTTTCCGTGCTCGTGACTACATCATCTGAACTGGCAGAACAGACTAACACTGAGGTAAAAAAGCAGGCTGCCATTGCTGTACGCAGGGAGATCGTTGACCAATCCCTTGAGAATGCAGCCATTCTTGTGGCGGATTCCCTGGATGAATGTATCAGAATATCCAATGATTTTGCACCGGAACACCTTGAGCTCATGGTTGCGGACGATGATGCAGTCCTCGATAGGATCGAGAATGCAGGTTCGATATTTATCGGTAATTATGCTCCGGTTGCAGCAGGTGATTATGCATCGGGTACTAACCACGTCCTTCCCACAGCCGGTTATCCCAAGATATATTCCGGTCTGAATATTCACCATTTCCTGAAATATTCCACCATACAGAAGATCACGAAGGAAGGTTTAAGCTCCATCGGAGATACTATAATAGCCCTTGCTGAAAAAGAAGGGTTGCAGGCACATGCTGATTCTGTAAAAGTTCGTCTCAATGATTAATCTATTTCGAGGGCATCAAATTAGAAGGTTTATGGGGCTAATTTGAGATACTCGAACTTAAAAAAACTTTTCAATCGTTAATTATTTAAAAGGTCACTTAGTATCAATTAATTTACTAAGTATAGTCGGACTGTTTGAATATAATGAGGTGCTTCTATGAAAATTAGAGTCGTAAGCAAAAGGGAAGAAATTGAAAAACTTGATACGAACGAAAAGATCATCCATCTTGCATTCAGACCCTCCAATGAAGATATCTTTAACCTTGTAAAGAGATGTAAAGATGTTGAGGTAATTCAGATACCGACTTCATATAGGCGTACTGTATCCAAATCAATTGAAATGTTCATGGATATGCAGAACATCAAGCTTATTGAAGGGGATGTCTGGGGTCACAGAAAGGATATCAATGAATATTATACTGTATCTCCGGCTATTGTTGAAAGGATCAATGCTCTGAGATCTGAAGGGATATCAGATGATATTATAGCTGGTAAACTTTCACGTGAAGGAAAGTTGAACAAGGAAATGCTATTTTATATTCTGAGCCAGAGCTGATCATATCAGAGTTGTTGCCTATGATAGGGCAACATTTCTCATTTTATTCATTAATATCTTATTTCGATGTCTTATCTAACAGTGATTCATTTTCTTTGGCTGCTTCTTTATGGATATTTTAAAGATGGCAGAAATCACATATATCAATCTATTTATTATATCAGGTAATTACATCTCCAAAACACTAATTGAGGATATCTGGTAATATGGCTCAACAATACGGAAAAGTATATCTTGTAGGCTCCGGTCCCGGAGACCCTGAACTGATGACCTTGAAAGCACGCAGACTTCTTGACACTGCTGATGTTATCGTCTTTGACCAGCTTCCCGGGGAAAAGATACTGGCTTCCATGCCCGAGGCTGCAGAGAAGATCGATGCAGGCAAACACGCAGGGGACCACACTCTGACTCAGAGTGAGATCAACGATGCTATCGTGGAAAAAGCAAAGGAAGGTAAGATGGTGGTCCGTCTGAAAGGCGGAGACCCTTATATGTTCGGACGTGGCGGCGAAGAGGCTGAAGAACTGGTGAAAGCAGGTATCGAGTTCGAGATAGTTCCGGGCATTACATCTGCTCTTGCAGCTACGGCTTATGCCGGTATTCCTGTTACACACAGGGACCATGCTTCAATGGTCACTTTCATAACAGGCCATGAGGACCCTACAAAAGAGGAAACTGCCCTTGACTGGAAAACACTTGCTGCTTTTGGAGGTACTATCGTTATCTTCATGGGTGTCAAGATGCTCGAACGTAACATGGGCGAGCTGATAAAGAACGGAAAGAACCCCAAGACCCCAGTTGCAATGGTGGAGAGAGGAACACGTCCGGACCAGCGTGTGACCATCGGTACCGTCGAGACAATCGCACAGATATCAAAGGATGCAGGGGTAAAGGCTCCGGCACTTACTGTTATCGGCGATGTCGTCAAGCTTCATGAGATACTGGGTTCCCAGATCGGATGAATTTGATCTTTCATTGATGGTGATAAGATGGACCAAAACGGAAAGAAGCCTGTAATAGCTATAATGAGACCTGAGGGTTATGTGGTGAAGTCACGTGAACTTGCAGAATCATTTGGTTTTGAAGTTGTGGCTATCCCAATGATCGAACTCGAGGATATGAAGGACGAATATTTCGACGCATTTGCAGAGAACGTGTTTTCCGGAAGATCCGATTATGTTATATTCACCAGTGCCAATGGCATCGATTATACCTTTTCCAAGATACCTGCGGACAGGCACAGCGATTTCATCGATGCTCTTAACAATACAAATGTGATAGCTATTGGTCCGACAACCCGTAAACAGCTCGAAGGTATCGGGATCGGAGTAATGGGAATGCCGGGCGTTTACAGTTCAGAAGGCCTTGTGGAATATCTCTGTCCCGATGTTAAGGGTAAACAGATAGATACTGCAAGGAACGCTTACGGTTCCACGTTTTTGATATCGGGCCTGAGGGATTGTGGTGCGAATGTGCTTGAGACAAAGGTCTATACACTGACAATGCCAAACGGAGCATTGCAGAACGAGCTTATAACTAAAAGTCTCAATGGCGAGATCGATGTATTTGCATTTACCAGTTCTATGATGGTCAGGAGCTTTTTCGACCGTGCTGAGGCTTTGGGTGCAGGCGAGTCTATAAAAAAAGTTCTTGCTAACAGTCTTGTTGCTGCTATTGGTATCCCAACTGCCAATACATTGAAGGAATTTGATGTGGAAGTGAACGTTACTCCGGATGAGTACACTTTCCGGGAAATCTTGAGGGTCGCAAAAGAAGCTCTTGAGAACTAAATTGATCTAAAAACGAATTAATTTCAGGAGGATAACTATGATCGGAATATCTAAACTCTATTGCGGAACTGTTGAACCGTCAGATGCTCTTCGATATGAGCGTGATTCAAGTAAACTTCCGTCACATTTGCTTCAATTCTCCAAAGACAAGAAACCGGTAGTCGTCTGGAATGTGACCCGCCGTTGCAATCTTAAATGTGTTCACTGCTATGCACATGCAAAGGATATGGAATTCGAGAATGAGCTGACAACAGATGAGGGTAAGGAACTGATAGACGATCTCGCAGAGTTCGGTTCTCCTGTTATGCTGTTCTCAGGCGGCGAACCGCTGATGCGCAAGGACCTGCCGGAACTTGCTGAGTATGCGATCTCCAGGGGTATGCGTGCGGTGATATCCACCAATGGTACACTTATCGATAAACCCATGGCAAAGAAGCTCAAGGAGATCGGTCTGTCCTATGTAGGCATTTCCATTGATGGGGTGCGAGAGACCAACGATAAGTTCCGGGCTGTCGAGGGAGCTTTCGATGCTGCAATGGAAGGGCTTCGCAATTGCAGGGAAGAAGGCATTAAGGTCGGACTTCGCTTTACTATCAATAAACAGAACGTGGCTGATATTCCTGCTATCTTCGACATGATCGAGGAAGAGGATATTCCCCGTATATGCTTCTACCATCTGGTCTATGCCGGACGCGGGACCAAACTTGTGGAAGAGGATCTCTCCCATGAGGAAAGCCGCAAGACCGTTGACCTCATCATGGACCGCACAAAACAGCTCCATGAGAAGGGAATGCCTGTGGAGGTCCTGACCGTGGACAATCACTGTGACGGTCCATACATCTACATGAGACTTGCAGAAGAGAACCCCGAACGTGCAGAAGATGTCTATGAACTTCTCAAGATGAATCGCGGTAATTCCACTGGTATCGGATTTGGTTGTATTTCATGGGACGGCTCAGTCCATCCTGACCAGTTCTGGAGGCATTACACCTTCGGCAATGTGAAGGACAGGAAGTTCAGTGAGATCTGGACAGACCTGAATGATGAGCTCATGGCAGGTCTCAAGGACAGGAAACCCCTTATCAAAGCGAACGCTGACAGATGTGCAAAGTGCAAGTGGTTCGATGTGTGCAACGCTAATTTCCGTGTACGGGCTGAAGCCGTATATGGCAATGTCTGGGCAGATGATCCTGCATGTTATCTGACAAAAGAAGAGATAGGTTATGATGAAGAAGAGTGAGTTATCACTCTTTTATTCTTGTTCTTTTAAAAAAAGAAAATGGTAAAGGCTAATTAAAGCCTTAGAATCCAAGTTGTTCCATTTCTGGCAGTACATCACTGCTGATGTCGGTAAAGTTCTGTATGCCACCGGTCCATGCTGCCATCATCATTGCGTCCAGAACCTCTGTTCTCGTTGCACCGTGATTTTTGAGTTTCACAAGGATCTTCTTTGCACTGTTTGTGTTGTTCTTTGAACATGCTATGGCGAAGACCAACAGGTGTTTGTTCTTCATTGAAAGCCCGTCTTCCCTGTCCTTCCAGATGGCCTTGTAGAAACCTGCAACTCCCTGCCCGAAGTCATCATCCATCTGTTTGGCCATTTTGATGGCCTTTGGCATGGTTCCCTTTACTTGTTTAACGCCTTCTATATTCTCTGTCATTTATTATCACCTGATCTGTGTCCAGTTTGGTACGTTCACCGGAGGGTTGAACACTCTTGCAGCAAGGTCTTTGTCTATCATGAAAAGCCCGTTGCCTTCCTCGCCTGCAAGTTTAAGTTTGTCAATGATCTCATTATCATTGCCTTCCTCTTCTATCTGTTCGGTAATGTACCACTGGAGGAAGATGTTGGTTGCATGGTCCTTTTCTTCAATGGCAAGGTCTACCAGGTCATTAATGGAACGGGTGATGAACTTCTCGTGTTCAAGGGTCGCATTGAGCATGTCAAGGGTGGTGCCGAATTCTTTTGCCGGCTTTTCAATTGCCTGAAGCTCTACCTTTGCTCCCTGATCAACAATGTAGTTGTAAAATTTCATGGCATGCAACATCTCTTCCTGATATTGTACCATGAACCAGTTGGCAAATCCGCTAAGCCCGATATTCGAACTGTAGGCTGACATTGCCATGTAAAGATGAGCGGAATACATCTCCTTGTTGATCTGACCATTCAATGCTTTAACCATTCTTTCACTGATCATGTGATTCACTCCTTTGTTATGGAAATAGAATTACTATCCGTTAAACAGGCTCCACAATTAATGTGGTTAATTCCCCATTAAAGCCTGTGGGTAGTTGTTTTTAGCTTTGTGGCTAACAGTAGAATATTAGTTATCGGGTGTATAAATGGTTATCTGTGAGGAAATGCGGGGTGGTTTTTTGTGAAAATTAATCTCGAATCTCAAATGGTTTATACCTTTGAACGATATTACCCCTAAGAACACTATTATCGAGAGAATTAACATGGAATCCCTCAAAAAAAACATTCTGGAAAAGATAAAGCCAACTGAAAAGGAAAGGGAACACCTGGCCAAAGTGGCCGATGAGCTGATGTACAAGATAGATTGCCTTACTTTCAAGGTCGGTCTGGTAGGTGTAAAAACACAGCTTGTGGGCTCTGCTGCCAGAGGTACGTGGATATCCGGTACGCATGACCTTGACATATTCATCACATTTCCGGATGATACCAGCCGTGAAGACCTTGAAAGTTATGGGCTGTCAGTTGGCAGGCAGGTGGCAAAAGAGGCGGAACATTGGGATGAGCATTATGCTGAACATCCATACGTGAAGATGCGATACAAGGGCTTCGATGTCGATCTGGTACCGTGTTATCGGGTTTCCAGTGCCAGTTCTATTATCTCAGCGGTGGACAGGACACCTTTCCACAACGAGTTCATCAAGGCAAATCTTAACGGGCTTGAGGACGATGTTCTGCTTCTCAAGCAGTTCATGAGAGGGACTGGAGTTTACGGTTCAGAGCTCAAGACCGAAGGATTTTCAGGCTATCTGACCGAGCTTCTGGTCATCAATTACGGCTCATTCGAAAAGGTACTGGAAGCAGCATCTAATTGGAGGCCAGGTCTGCTTCTCGATATTCTGGAACACGGGAAACTGAAGTTTGAGGACCCTCTGGTAGTCATAGACCCCACAGACCCTAAAAGGAATGTGGCGGCTGCACTCTCTCTGGACAAGTTCTGTACATTTGTCGATGTGGCTCGCAGTTTCCTTGGCAGTCCGGACGAAAGCATGTTCTTCTCATCCTTGATGCCTCCTATATCTGATAATGAGATAGTTGAACGGCTGGAAAAGAAAGGTTCCTCACTGCTGGCCATCGTCTTCAGAACACCGGATGTGGTTGATGATATATTCTATCCCCAGTTCGCTAAGATGGAGAATTCGGTGGTCCCAATGCTTGATAAGAACGAATTTACCGTACTCAAGGCTGGAAAATGGAGTGGCGAAGATTCTGTTGTGATGCTGGAGCTTATGTCAGGCACTTTGCCTAATATAAAAATGCACAGGGGTCCTCCGGTATGGGTACGTGATCATGCCGAGAAGTTCAGGGACAAATACGTTGACAATGAGGATGCTTACTCATTTACCATCAAGGACGGTTTCTATGTGGCTGAAATTCCACGAAAGCATATCTCAGCAGTAGAACTTCTTGAAAAAGAACTTGCGAACTGTTCCCTTGGAAAGCACATCTCCAAAAGTGTAAAGGCTGGCTTTGAAATTCTCGAAGGAAAGCAGGTACTTGAACTGAAAGAGGATGATTTTAGAAGTTTCCTCAACGGCTGGTTGTGAGCTGAAACAAAACTGATATCTGGAATTAGACCAGGCCTTCAAGTCGTTTCTGGTAGAACAGGTATTGCTGTGCATAACCGCAGTACTCTCCGAAATAGTGTCTTCCCCATTTTCCTATTTTTGATTTTGTGGCATTGCCTTCAAAATAAGGGTCGTTTCCGTAATAGGCCTTGACTATTTTTTCGACATGGGTATCCACAGGGAATCCTTCCATTTTCTCAAAAGCGAACAGCAGTATGCAATCAGCCACCTTTTCCCCGATACCCTCCAGCTTCATCAGTTTTTTCTGAGCTTCACTATAGTCGAGACTGAACAGTTCATCGAGCACAATATCGCCATTGGCGACAGCGTTTGCGGCTTTGATTATCCTTGCTGTGCGAAATCCCATCTTGCATTCAAAAAGTTCCTCACAACTGGCTGCTGCGAGAGCTTCAACTTTCGGGAAACTGTAATGACCGTTCTCAATTTCTTCCCCGAAGAGTGCTGAAAGCATGTATATGTTCTTCTTTATCCGGGGGATGTTCGAAGCGGTCGCGAGCATGTAAGAGATCAGACATTCCCAAGGGTCCTGGCGTATAAGTCGCAATCCTCTGTACTTGTTGATGGCGATATCCATATGTTCGTCCTTGTTTATCTGCCTGAATATTGCCGGCAGGTCATCATCCAGTCTGAAATACCGATAAAAAAAGTCCTCATCAAGAGAGGAATCTACCAGAAGGTCACCTGTCTCAGGACTCTGGCTTATGCGTGCCACAGCACCGTTGACAACGCCTGTCCACCAGTCTCCGTCCCTGTCCCAGCGGAATACCTGACCGCAGTCCAGGGTATATTCAAGGTTGAGATCTTCTGTTTTGATGGTGTACATCTGTGAACAACTGCCACTTGTTATGGTGAATATATGTGAAACTAAAATGTGAAGTTATGGTCTTATTCGACCATACTTCTTCCCATCTCAAAGGCCTTCACGTTGGTATCGATGGTCTTTGGCGGTACCATCTCCTTTACGCGTTCCAGCAGTGTTTCGGTCTTTATCGGCAGGAAGTTGGAGACTGCTCCCACAAGTACTACGTTCATAGCCTGTCTGCTTCCGGCCTCAGCCGCCTTTTCGGTCGCGTTGAACGCAATTACCCTGTGGGTCTTTTTGAGTTCTGCTACGATGCTTTCCACATCAGGATACTGTGCTTTTCCAGTGGTAACTGTCACCGGATAAACTGCTTCAGTGTTCATGATGACAACACCATCGTCTGCAAGGGAATCGATATAGCGTAGTGCTTCTACCGGTTCCAGTGCAAGAAGACAGTCTGCGCCTTTGAGGGGGATTATGGATCCAAGGTCACAGCCGATACGTACATGGTTGACCACTGAACCGCCACGTTGTGCCATTCCGTGAGTTTCCGCTGCACGAACTCCGTAGTTCTCAATAACTGCGGACCTTCCGATGATGTCTGAAGCGAGGATAGCTCCCTGTCCACCGACACCTGATATTACAAGATCGAACTTAGATGCCTTACTGCTCATTTCTGAATCTCCTTTATCGCATCGAATTTACATACTTCTGCACACAGTCCACATCCGGTGCACATTGCATTGATAGTAGACTTCTTGGTCTCCTTGTCAAATTCAATTGCAGGGCAGCCAAGGTTCACACACATCCTGCAGCCTACACACTTATCGTGGTCAACCTTGAATGGTATCAGCCTGACACCTGTTCTGCGTGCGTAGATGATGCAGGGCTGTTTTGATATGATAACCGATGTGCCTTCGTAATCCTTTGCACGTTTGAATGCTTCGATCGTTGCTTTCACATCGAATGAATCGACAACTTCGACGAAGTCGGCACCGAGTCCGCGACAGAGCTGTTCAAGATCGATCTCCTTTGTGGCCTCGCCTGTGGATGTCAGTCCCATACCAGGGTTTGGCTGGTGACCGGTCATTGCGGTGATGCGGTTGTCCAGAATTGCAACTGTGATGTTCGCCTTATTATATACTGCATTGAGCAATCCGTTCATTCCGGTATGGAAGAACGTTGAATCTCCAATGGAACAGCAGATCGGCTGCTTTTCACCAGAGTGATAGATACCTGATGCAACCGGGATACTGCCTCCCATGCACAAGGTAGTGTCCACGGTCCCGTTCTGTATTCCCAGTGTGTAACATCCAATATCACTTGGGAAGACAGCATTCTTGCCAAATACCTTTTTCATGGCATAGTAGGTAGATCTGTGGGAACAACCTGCACACATTGCAGGTGGCCTTGGTGGCAGTTCCATCTCGATCTCCTTGATCTCCGGCAGACCTGATTCGATGTCGAAAACATCTGCGATGGCTTTCACGCAATGGTCAACATTAAGTTCGCCGACCCTTGGAACAGTGCCATCTGTCTTTCCGATGATCTTGACGTTGCTTTCCATGTCCTTTGCAATGATCTTGCAACGGTCTTCCACAATAGGCTCAAGTTCTTCGATGACGAGAACGGTATCTACCTGCTCGTACATCTTTTTGATAAGTCCTTCAGGGACAGGGTATGCACCGATCTTCAAGTATGATGCGGATACGCCCAGGTTCTCAATTGCTTCTTTTGCATAGACCGAAGCAATACCTGCTGCGATGACTCCTATC
This sequence comes from Methanococcoides sp., assembly GCA_021108185.1. GTDB lineage: Archaea > Halobacteriota > Methanosarcinia > Methanosarcinales > Methanosarcinaceae > Methanococcoides. The sequence continues at coordinate 36,691 of JAIORJ010000077.1, forward strand.
TTGGAGTCCTCATTGATTGTAAGTTCGTTCCATGGTGATGTCTCAAGCTCTTCCCTGATGCCATCCTGTATTGAAAGAAGGTGGGGATGCCTGACAACCGCATTGCTTGGGACCATTACCCAGCGGGATGTGTCCTTTTCGAACTTGGCTTGGACTCTGTGTTCAGTGATCTCACCAAGTTCGATATCTGCCTTACCGTGGGATATCCTGGTGGTAGGTCTGAATATGACCGGAAGCTCGAACTTCTCGGAAAGCTCAAAGGCATAAGGTAACATGTCCTTTGCTTCCTGTGGAGTAGAAGGGTCAAGACATGGCATGAGTGAGAATTCTGAATATATACGTGTGTCCTGTTCATTCTGGGATGAGTGACATCCCGGATCGTCAGCCACAATAATGACCATTCCGCCCTTTACTCCCATGTATGACAGTGTCATAAGAGGGTCTGCTGCAACGTTCAGACCTACGTGTTTCATGGTTACCACAGAACGCACACCAGTCATGGCAGCTCCTGCAGCAACTTCCATTGCAACTTTTTCATTAACGGACCATTCGACATAAAAGTCGCGTTCCTTCATTTTGGACAACGTATCGACGATCTCAGAAGAAGGCGTACCCGGATATCCGGAAATGACACGTCCTCCTCCTTCCACGATACCGCGTGCGATCGCTACGTTACCAAGCATATACTCGCGTGTGCTCATAATTTATCTCCTGTCATTCTCATAAATAGGCATTATTAATAAATATGTGGGTGGTATCGTGCAGGAGCTTGTTTTTTAGGATGTTGGTTGTTGTACGTTGTTGTATATGTATTATTGTTATGGATAAAAAGATTAAGAGCATTAACCTATAAACTTAGTCAATACCTACGATGAAGCTTAAATGTGCTTCATCATGATCAATGCTTTTTTTCTTTCTCTTCCGATTTGGTACATCCCTTCACCGCAAATTGCATATCCCCACTTCAGGTAAATTTCCTGAGCAGTAGTACTGCCACTCCCAACACGTAACCATACTGTCTTGAATCCCTGTTGTTGAAATACAGATTCTCCATATCCGGATAGAAGCTTCCCGACTCCCTTTCCCCTATATTTGTTCTAAACATAAAGACGCTGCATCTCTATTGGTGTATCACCCACCACACAATCCGGTAATTCAGAGTTTACAAATTTTGCATAGCCACATATTACACCCTTTGCGTTTTTACAGAGCAAATAAAGAGCTTCTGAGTTTTCGATCTCATGTCTTATCAGCTCTTCTGAAAAGGCTTCTTCCACATAAGTCCTAAGGTCTTCTATCGGAACACGTGTTCGATATGCATCTATAAATGAGCTTTTCCCGAATTCGGAAAGAAAGCTTACATGTGACAAATTGGCGTGTACAATATCAAGCGTTTTCAGAGATTCGATCTCCATCTTTTCATGCTTGGATATGTCCATATTGTTTCCAACCTCTGCAAACATTTATTGATCTCAATACTTTTGTATTAACTTATAGGTCTTTGATTACTGCAGATACTGATATTATACTCTCTGTACTATGGATCATTTTTTGGAAGAACAGCAAAACGGAAGGAAAATATTTCGTGTGATAGCATCCCTTTTTGGGTCCATAAGCGACAGTATAAGGTACATTTAGGCAACAATAAAATAATAATTGAAGACAAGTCAATTGTTTGTAGAATCAGAGATATTTGATACATTATTCAAATAAGACGGATCCAAAGAATCAAGAGCATTCTGAATTCCAGGAAGTGGATCCGGATATGTTGTGGGTGATTTCGTGCTGTCTATTACTTCGCCATCGTCTTCTCTCACGATCACAGCATCGGTGTATGTGCCACCGGCATCAATTCCAAGTCCGTAGTTCATACTGTCCCCCACTCCTTCTTCATCAAAACAATTGTTTTTTAATCTGATCATTCATCATCCATTCCATATTGTCTGCCATGCAAATCATCTATGTCAATACGGATGATTGCCACTCCCTTGAGGTCTAGATCATCAATACTGTATTCTTTATTGTGGTAGCGATCAATAATGATCTTAAGACCTTCTTTTATTTCTTTTTCATCTTCCAGAATTGTTGCAGTTCCGTAGCCTACAACGCTTTGGTATTTCATATAATATGAACAGGGTTCATCTGATGGAAGAGTTTCATAAAAAGTATCCACTTCAAAACAAACATTTTTATTTTGCTTTATAAGGTTGATCTTAGTACCTTTTCGGGAACTATGTAAATATATGGTATTATCCTTGTATCCGAATGAGATTGGTACGATGTAAGGCTTTTCATTACTACAAAGTCCCAACCTTAGGTATTGTGCATCTAAAAGTATGTCTTCAAGTGCTTTGTTATCTCTTATTTTTTTACCCATTGTACCAAATCCACTTGCTCTAATATAATTTTACAAATAAGAAAATTACTCTCTTTCTTTATATGTACCTAAGCTATTGGTATTTTCCAAATGCATGTGCCTTTTCCATTAGTGTTAGTATATGTGCCATTTTAAAAGTATATTCAAATTTAGACCTTTATCTGAAAGAGAGGTGATTCGATTAATGCTCTATCACTATTATATTTTGACAATTGTTCAGAACCAATAAGGCAGTATGTAGAATATCCAGAGCATAAATTTGATGGCAAGGTGGCAAACAATATTGATATGCAGGAGCTTGAAGGGAATAGGGTTGAATCATACTTGAATATTGAGAAATTTAATGAATGGGTGCTTTGTTTGACTCTTGATGATTTTTGGGAAATGGGGATTGAAAACAGGAGTACGTTGAAACAACTGAAGGACAGAGTTAGGGATGGGGGATTTTAGTTTAAATACTAAGTGATAAGGAAAGTAATTGATAGCTTTCTCTAAAATTGATCTGAAATAGAAATATTAATGCCTGAAGAAGCGTCCAAAATTTATCTATGACTGAAATTGAAGTTCTCAAAAACAGAGGGGATGAAGGAGGAATGACATCCCCACTCCCAATTAGTTATGAAATAGAACCACCACCACCACAGCGTTCGTGTTTTCAGACCGTACCACCGGAGTCGTGAATGACACATGGTTCTTAATATATAATATTACAATAATACCATATAAACTCTTCGAATGTTTTTAGAATGTCATTATGCTCATTATTATGGAATTTGCAGAAGATTCAGTGTTGTCTACTTCACTAGGGGTCTGGAAGACGCAAGATAGCTGGTATTGCTAAGAGTGATAAGCCTTTTACTCTCAATATACATGTGAGGGAGAGGTTGGAAATTAGGGTCAATGTGGAATCGGTTGTTAGTGAGAGTATAATATAAAATTAAAATGAAAAAGTAGTATGAGCAATTCAATCTATAAGGATTGGTTTCAAGCAATGTTAACTATAATCAAGGGCTTTGATCGATAATGATCGAATTAAGTTCATTCATCATTTTGAGGTACTCATTACCAGTTTCTGTAATATTGTATTTGTTGGATGATCTTTCTATTAATCCCATTCGCATCATTCTATCGATATAATGATCCGCCCTTTTAAAATTTAAATTTGCACTATAAACTATGCTTGTTTTCGTTACTTCTGATCCTTTTAAAACTTTCAGTATGTCTACTATTATTTCTAATTTTTCACGCATCTTCCCCATACCCCAAGGAACTGAATATTTAGATTACTACAACTTGTATTCAATCATTATTATATTTAAGTATGATGCAATATTGATATTTCTGTAATAGTCATTTGTTAAATGAAAAATTAAAAATGAAGCAAAATGCCAAGATTGATAAGCTATTTACTTTTAATAATCGTGTGCTGGAGACTCTCATTGATGATGGTATTGCCAAGGCAGTTGATGCAGCATTGGTTGAGATTATAAAAAGGAGGGAGTCCCTTTAATTAGGGACTAACAAAATGCAAATGCTTTCCACTAAAGCAGTTACATTCGAGATTAAATAAATCAAAAGGATTTGTTTTCAAAAGCTATTGGAATTCTAAATGTGAACGTACTTCCTTTTCCAACTTCGCTATCAACCCAGATATTTCCACCGTGCATTTCAACAAACTTATCGACAAGTGCAAGGCCGAGACCGGTGCCCTCATACTCTCTAGAATTTGAAGAATCCACCTGATAGAACGGGTTGAACAGTTTATCCTGATAATTTGCTGAAATACCGATTCCACTATCCTTCACAAAAACAGAAATTATCTCATCAGTTGTATTAATTCCCATTGTCACAGATCCTCCTTGATCAGTGAATTTAATGGCATTGCTCACGAGGTTGTAAAGTATCTGTTTGAATTTTACTGAATCTGCCACAATAATAGGATTTTCAACATTAATGCTATAGTTTAGTTCAATCTCTTTCTTCATTGCAAGAGGCATCATTGTCTCTTTTATTTCATTGATAGCATCTTGAATAGCAAACTCTTCAAGGATAAGCTCCATCTTACCAGCTTCGATCTTTGAGAAATCCAAAAGATCATTGATTAGCCCCAAAAGATGCTTTCCACTTCTAAGAACATTAGATATGTATTTCTTCTGAGATTCATTCAAGGTACCAAAGTTCTCACAGATAAGTAGATCTGAGAAACCAATGATCGAAGTAAGAGGAGTTCGAAGTTCATGGCTCATATTTGAGATGAATTCGCTCTTGGTACGATTTGCATCTTCGGCAGTAAGTTTTGCTTGTAGCATTGCTTCCTGTGCTTTCTTGCGCTCGGTAATATTATCGAATGCTACCCCTACACAATTATTTGGTAAGGGAAAGACCTTGACTGAAAATGTATTCTCAAGAACTCGTTCATCACCATAGTAAATATCTTCCAAGACTCTGGACTGACCAGTCCGAACAACTTCTGCATAAGTCTGTGGAATATCCTTCTCTCTGAGACCGGGAAAAATCTCATCTAAAGTATTTCCAAGGATAACTTCATTGGGAACACCTGTAAAATCAGAAGCTGCTGGATTTGCAGCTATCAGCCTGAGAGTTCTATCATCATCTAAGTTCTCTAAATAATATACATAAAGCCCTATTCGCACATTCTCGAAGATGTCTGCATACTGTTGAATGGCCTTTTCCGCTTTTACAGAAGCTTCTAGCACTTTTTTTTCAGCAAGCTTCTGTTCTGTAATATCATCTGCAATGAGCAAAACTGTTGATTCATTGTTTTGTTTTATCAAGATCGTTGAAATTATAAGATGAAGTGTTGCAGACCGGTCATTGGTCATTATTTCCAATTCACCTTCCTTTTTGTAAATGTTCTCACCGGTCTCAAAAGTGTGCATTACAGAGTTTCGCACAGTACATTCTGAGCATTCTCTGTTTTTTCCACACCCTTCTTCTTTTAACGAATTCATACATCCAAACAATTCGCCACCAAGGAGATCAACACAATCTTTTTTTTCTTTTCCTAATTTAATAGAAGCAGCACGATTGATGTTTTCAATTTTCCCGTCCGTATTGACAAGAATCATAGTTAATGGGATATGATCAAAAATAGAATTTAAGATGCTAGGATCCATAAGAGATTCAGCTGGAATTTTACAAGATTCGTCGACCTTGATGTCATTCAGAATTTTTTCACTTCTAACCATATTTTACTCACTTCATATTTCATGCAGAACTATTGAACATTCCAATGAATGTATGTCCACAATTTGTTGTACACCGTTTATTAGTTAATAGCTTTTACGGCTATAATAATAAGTCGGGATAATATATATTAATACATAAATATATTGTATCACTGGCATATAATGATTCCGATTTGCTAAGGAAGAAGACTATTGATATGCCTTATGTTGAATGGAAGTAAATGGGATTTTCTAAATGCAGTTTGTATTACATGAAACAGAACGCCAGAAGTGAGAAGCTGTTTAGTCTCAATCGCCATATAATAGAATGCTTGGAGATGTGTGAAGGTTGTTGAAAACAGAGGGGATAAAGGAGGAATGACATCCCCACTCCCAATTAGTTATGAAGTAGAACCACCACCACCACAGTGTTCGTGTTTTCAGACCGTTCCACCGGAGTCGTGAATGATACATGGTTCTTAATATATAATTATAAGTTAATAGAATATTAACTTATAGTACATATTTATGATGTAATAATATTCATTATTAATAAATATGTGAGTGGTATCGTGCAGGAGCTTGTTTTTTGGGATGTTGGTTGTTGTACACCTTGTCAAATTCTTAATTGTCACTCACAAATTGTACATAAATTTTAAATGTATTCGCTTCTCATATACAGTATATACACTTCATGCTTGAGTTTAATGAGTAATTAACATTGTTAACTTTTGTTTTATCTGTGCTTACGAATCCGTTTATTCGATAAGACTTTTTATAAAAATATTACGTTATCAATGTTTTATTCATTAGTCCTATAAAGTAAACCTTTAATATGCATGAATGTGTATATACAAATTGCAAAAAAATCTAAAGATGGCAAGTGTGAAATTTTGGCGAATGGCACACTCGACATCAAGGAATAGATAAAATGAATTGTAAATACTATACTATATGTAGTTTTTCCTTTTTATAGGGAAAAGAATTCGGAATCGAATTGTCCGCGAACCCTGCTTATTTTGAAGGAGTGGGGTATATATGGTGAATCCTCTCGAATTAATCATTGAATCATTGGGTGTTCAAATTGGATTTTTTGGATGGTTGATGTTAACAATTGCTGCCTATTTTGTATTTGGATTTGGGGGTTGTGTTTTTGATTTTACTTGTTGGAGATTTAGAAATCAATCAAATGGTCAATTCATAAAGTGGGAATTTCCTTTAATTTTTGGGACTTTTGGAGACCTTTTGTTGATAGGTTATACATTGGACACAATGAACTGGATAGAAGCAATAGGTGCATTCGGCGGATTGGTTGTTTGTATAGGTTTAACCGTATTGTTTGGAATGTCAACAAGGAGCAGGTAAGCTGCTCCTTTTAAATTTTTAATTATCTATTTTTGATTTCGTCTCTACACTTCATTGCTGCCAAAACACACAGTTATCCACGGTACTGCCAAAACCATCCTTCTTTCTTCAGTACTTAACCACGTTTATATAATGCTGCGAGAATGTAGCAGTACTGACAATTATTGGCGGTGATTCAATGATAGACTTCGCATGTAAAGAATTCAAAATCAAAGATGTGATAAAATGTGCTCTGAACCTGACGCGGGCTGATATGAAAGTATTGGAGTACTTCTTTGAAGAACCCGATAATTGGAGCAAAACGGAACAGATCGCAATTCTTGTGGAACTCGACCTTTCAACGGTCCAGAGGTCTGTCAAGAAGTTGCATGAGAAAGGAATACTCACACGATCACAGAACAATCTCGATGGGGGCGGTTACTCATTCATTTACAAAATAAACAACAAAAAGGAGATCAAAGAACTGATAATGGGAATTGTCAGCAAATGGGCAGCAAAAGTAGAACAGGAACTGGAGGATTGGTAAATGCTTAAAATAACCCCATATCTTGGTCCATTGGTAGTGATCGTTTCCATTGCCGGTCTCTGGTATCCGCTACTTGGTTACTTCATGCTCCTTGTCATGGGAACATTGTTCATAACCAGTATCTTCAGAGGGCGTTGGTTCTGTGGGAATCTCTGTCCACGTGGTAGCTACTTCGATTACGGGATAATCAAGATCTCAAAGAAAAGGAAGATCCCCAAGGTCCTGTCAAGTATGTGGATCAGGGTCCCGGTATTCACTCTCATGATGGCTTTCATGTTGTACCGTATCTCAGTAACGATTGCAGCACAGAATACCGTTGAACTTATTGGTATGATCTTTGTGTCAATATGTCTTACGACGACCATTATTGGTACAATGCTTGGTGGCTACTTCAACACAAGGTCCTGGTGTAACTTCTGTCCAATGGGAACAATGCAGAGGTTTATCGGTGGTAACAAGTACCAGCTTAAGATGGACCATAAGTCATGTGTTGACTGCAAGAAATGTGAAAAGGTCTGCCCGATGGAACTTAAGGTTCGTGATATCGGTAACAACCCGGATTGTATCAAATGTGGTCGATGTATTGAGAGCTGTCCCAAGGATTCACTGACATTTTAATTGGATATTTGTCCAATTTCTTTTTTTAAAAATTGGACAAATCTCCATATCATATTTATAAAATTTATATTGAATGACACCCAACCTATAAGGGGGAGAACATATGGCAAGAAACACAGCAGATCTGAATTCCTCTCAGCAGGAAGAAATTGCCGCCATATTTGGCGACCGTGTGAACTTAAGCAAAAGAGAAAGACACTTCTATTGTCATGATGTCGGAGCACTTCCTTCAATGGCAAAGATGATGTTAGGCAACACCGATCCTGCCGCGATTGTAAAATTGCGTACCGAGGATGATATTGTCAAACTGATGGAATTCGCGCGAAAATATTCTATTCCTATTGTCCCCCGTGCAGGAGCATCATCCGGTTATGGTGGTGTCATTCCTACAAAAGGTGGTATCGTTGCAGATGTCAATCTGCTGAACGACATTATATCCATCGATACTGAGAACATGACGGTGACCGTTGGAGCAGGTATCGTTTGGGAACGTCTTGAAAGAAAGCTGAACAAAGAGGACCTCTCTGTATGTGCCATGCCTTCAAGTGCTCCGGCAGCAACGGTCGGTGGCTGGCTTGCTCAGAACGGTATCGGTTATGGCAGCTATGAATATGGCTGGTCCCAGGACACAATGGTCTCCGCAAGGGCAGTATTGCCAAACGGCGAGATCAGGGATTTCTCAGGCGATGAAATGGATGCCCTCATTGGAAGTATGGGTACTATAGGCATCATCACGCAGATCACCCTTAATATAAGAAACAAAGAAGACACCGCTATAATCTCTGCGGAATTTGCAGACCCGGCCTCCATGCAGAAAGCTCTCCAGGCGGTAAAAGAAGCAAAAGTGCCACTGTGGTCTATCTCATTTATAAATCCCGATTGGGCAGGCATGAAGAATGAAATGCCGTTTTCTACCCATCATGGGGAACCGGTTCTCGAGGACAGACCGGAATTGCCCAAGTCATATATTTGTAACTTCATTTATCCTGAGTCAAGGGATGTTAGTGCCCTTGAAAATATTATTACCAGCAGTGGTGGCAAAGTCCTTTCTGAAGAGATCGCCAAACATGAAGCCGGAGAATGGTTCCGTTCCATGAAAGTAAAGAGACTCGGTCCTTCCTTCATTCCTGCAGAGATAATCGTACCTCTGGACAAGGTGGACAAAGTTGTCAGCGAGATCAAGCAGAAGATCTCTCTTCCTGTGCTCATGGAAGGTATGGTTGCAAAGGATGGCAATGTCATACTGCTCTGTTTCATACCTCACTCCGAAAGGTCGTTCAAGTTCAACCTCGCATTCACCTTGGGTATCAGCATCGTCAAGATAGCTGAAGAGAACGGCGGAAGGATATATGCTTCAGGTCTTTACTTTGCAAAAGAGGCAGAGAAGGTCTATGGTAACCGTCTTAAGAAGATGCTTGACCTCAAACAACAGGTCGATCCTGATGACATAATGAACCCGGAGACAATTTCAGGTAAAGGCATTCTCAAGACCGGAATTACATTATCAAAAGCATTCGAGCCAATGATGAGGTTCGTAGGTAATCGCAGCGGCATAGGGGTCGAGAAGTTCAGTAAACAGAAGGATATTGAGGCCGATGTTGTTTCTCATGCATACACCTGTGCTCAATGTGGTTACTGTGTCGAGGAATGTGACCAGTACTACGGTCGTGGCTGGGAATCCCAGTCCCCCAGAGGCAAGTGGTTCTTCATCAAGGAATATCTTGCAGGCAGGGACAAGATGACTCAGGAACAGGTGGACACGTTCCTTGCCTGTACCACCTGTGAGCTTTGTGATCACAGATGCCAGCTCGACCTCCCAATAAATGATTCCTGGATGACCCTGAGGAATGAACTGGTACTGAACCGTGGCATGATGACCATCCCACCGTTCGAGATAATGGCTTCCAGTCTGCTCAAAGAGCGAAATATCTGGGGAGAATACCTCAAGAACAGGGAAGAATGGATTCCTGAGGACCTTAAGCCAAAGATCAAGGACAAGGCAGAATACGCTTACTTCGCAGGATGTACTGCATCCTTTGTGGAGAAGGACATTGCTGAGGCTTCCGTCCGTCTGCTTACAGACGCAGGTCTGGAGATAACATATCTCGGCAAGGAAGAGTCCTGTTGTGGTATCCCTATGCTTGCAGCCGGTAAGTGGGATGTTTTCGAGAAGATCATGAGGATGAACATCGAGAACATGAAGAAGAAGGGTGTTAAGACCGTTATCACCTCCTGTCCGGCATGCTGGTTGGTATGGGACACATTCTATCGCCAGTGGGCGGAGAAGCTCGGTATCGAATATGACTTCGAGGCCAAACACTATTCACAGGTGCTGGAGGACAAGCTCGATGTGCTTTCTGAGAAGTTCGTCAAACCGCTTGACAAGGTAGTAACCATACACGATGCATGCCACATAGGTCGTGCAGGCGGCATATACGAGCCACCAAGGAACCTTATCAAAGCAGTGCCAGGCGTTGATTTCCGTGAAATGGAACATAACAGGGAGAACGGTCATTGCTGTGGCTCAGTGCTCACACTGGTCGCTGATCCGGAAGTTGCGAATGTTATTGGTAACATGAGACTGAAGGAAGCCGAGGCTATCGGTGCTGAGGTCATGGTCGCAGCCTGTCCATGTTGCCAGGTGCAGTTGAGGATAGCTGCCGAGAACAGTGGCAGTTCTGTGAACGTTCAGGACCTTTCGGCAACTGTTGCCCGTAGTCTTGGGTATGATATACCTGACACCACAAACGCTGCACTCACAGCATGGGCGACATTCGACCAGATGATCCATCTGCTAAGACCTGAGAACATGACCGATCTTATGGTAGAGCTGCTCCCAGAAATGATGGCTGCAATGCCTGCTCCGCTGCGTGGTATGATGAAGATGGTAAAGTATGTACCAGGCATGGACCTCATGATGAAGCCAATGATGCCTATCATGATGCCAATGCTCCTGCCAGGCATAATGCCAAAGGTCATGCCGGAGATGCTCGAAGCTGTGGGAAGGCGTGTTCAGATGTCCGATGATCTGAGAGAACAGATGCCTGATCTTATGCCAGAAGCGATGGGCAACCTGATGCCGAACATGCTTCCACAGATCGTTCCACTGCTGACGCCGAAGATGATCAAGTATATTAAAGAGGAATATTGAGGGTTTTAGGCATTTTAGTTATTTTTTGAGATGATTCTCATATCATCTCATTTTCTTTTATAACTCTGATTGATTACAAAGATAGTTGTTAGTTTTACCCCACATAATAGGCAAAATAAGCCTATTATGGCAATAAGATAAGAACTCGATAGGAAATATCAATAAAGACCTTTTGTTTGCCATATGGTGTTGAAAGTAGTTCTTAAGACTATTATAAATTCCTAACCCTTTCCTTCATTTCAGCAGATAACAAGTAATTTATATCAAGTTCTCTTTCCCCATTTATATACTTTCCACATTCACGAAGGGGTCTTTATAAAGAAGAGTGAAAAAATTCCACTCATGCATGAGCCAGAAATTTGTTGGGAAATGACACGTGAAGATGCATTGGATGTTCTTAGCTTAATGAGTTATCTTTATCGTCAAATTGAATCAACAGTGGTCTTCAAGAAGGGTGATGTATAAGTTCCAACAATTAATTCGTAAAAGGGATATTACATTGGTGCATTACCTATGACAAGAATTTATATAAGTTATAATTTTAATATTTTTTAGATTTAGTCCATTCTTTCTGACTATTTTTGACTAGTTCCTCTGAACAATTGAATATCTTTGATATATTGCTGGTGCAATCCTTAGAGTTCATAAATTCTTTTTTTGAATCTATTAAAACATTGACTTTCCTTCTGAGCAAATACTTTTTTGTAATTTCCCATGGAGCTTTTGCAATTATTTTTACTACTGAGGGCACATCCTGACAAGTTAGTGAGCTTCCAATTTCAAATGCAAGATTTGAAACACTAGATATTTCTGATGTAACCTGTTGGAATCCCACTCTAGGTTGTGACCAGACTTCATTTGCTAAGCCTTCTAAGTAGTTCATTTTTTGAATTTTTTGATTATAAGTCATATCAGGGTCAAAAAGTTCACTTTCAAATTTACTTATTTCTTGTCGGAATTCACGAAAATCTTCTCTTATGGTTAAAGCAACAGATAATAAATCCTCTGGAGATTTTGCTTCATTCAAAATTTGTGTCGCAATGGGTGTTCTTGGAAATATAGTTTCATAACCAAGTTCTTCAATTCTAGATAGCTCTTTTTCAGCTCCAGAATCTAAATGTTTCTTTAAATATTCAAGAACACTCTTCTGAACTGATTTTTCAAATCCTGTAATTTCAGCTATTTTAGAACTCTCATAAGAATCCATATAAAGTGGGATTTTTGCTTCAGTTGAAAATTCACTTAATAATAGGGGTATTCCATAACTCTGTGCGCAACTAGCAAATGCAATTTGTTTCTTAAAATTTTCATCGACAATTTTTGGGAATTCAGCAGTTATATGTTTTTTTGAACTGTTTATCTCTTGTTTAAAAAATGGTAAATTTTGGTGAGTTTGGACAATGTTGTATGGTGAAAGATTATTAACCTCAAATAGTCCTGCATTATGGAGAATATTTGATTTTTCAAGAGAGTTTAATGCATCTTCTTCTAAATTTATTTTACTTTTATGATTAAATTTATACGAAGTAAACACTAGGTCGATTATGTCGGGGTCTAAATCTTCTAAATCTGGTAAGTTGTTATAATTAAAATAATCATTTGTTGAAACTATAAGTCTATCATGCATTATGATTAGTTCAAGAAAAGATAGATATGAATTGAGATTTTCAAAATCAAAAGTTTCTTTATCACTGATAAAGTCATTGTAATGTATGTAATCAATAGATGGTAGAGAGCTTTGAGTAAGTATACAATCTCCACTTTTTACATAATTCTCGATTTTTTTATTAGCTACCATTATTTTTCTATCTGTTTAATAAATTTTTTAACTATAAGCTACTATCGGTTCTGTATGATGTTGAGGATATTATAGATTTCGAGAAGTTACCAGATATTATGGATAAGTTTGAAACTATGGCAAAGGAAATATTCACAAATGAAGAGATGGGGATTTTCCACCTCGCCTGTTATTTTAAAAAGTAAAACGACCTGTATCCAAATGATGAATAAAAAAGGATGGGGATGATGCAGATCGCATCAATCTTCTGTCTTTTTTGTTTTCTTCGAAGCTTTTTCCTTTTTCTCCTTCTTTGGAAGGGAGCTCACATAAGCATAGGATATATCCAGCCATTTCCTTAGCTCCATCTCATCATCGTACACAGATGGCGGAAGGATCGCATATTCTCTCATTTGCCTGCCATTTGGTGTAAAAGGTGCTGCTTCATCGTGTTCAGCATACAATTTCTGCTGGTCTTCTTCTTTAAGGCGTAGCATTATGCCATCGCCATGAACACCTACGAACATGTTCCCCCTCACAAAATGAACTGGACTGCCGAACATTTTCCTGAACTCAGCATCGTATTCGGCCACATATTCTCCGACCAGTTCCCCAAGTTCTTCAGAAGCCTTTTTCCATTTTGTCATACTAAAAACTATCAGGAAGATATGATATATAGATAACGTCAGGAATGATTTGAATTTTATCTTATTATCCTTCATTTCTGTCGGATTAGTGTTGTGTAATTTGGAAAAATTCGTGTTATTTTAGCTTAAAATAAATAACACAAAATGAGAAATATGTATTAACTAATATGTAAAAAGTATCACTTTTAAATAAATACTTTCATATATCATTCGTGTGGAATAGTATTCAAAATCCTTTACTAACAGGGAGTTTCATATTATCTTTCGGGGTAATGATGTTGTTCCTATAAATATATTCTCATAAACCTATTCCACATCAGAAGGAAGTCAATTGCTAATGAATTCGGAAGTTTTGAAGTATAAGGATATCTCCATCAGTTATGGTGAGAAAAATGTATTATCACATTTCGATCTTGATATTAAAAAAGGGGATCGAATCCTGCTGAAAGGCAGATCCGGTGCAGGTAAGTCCACACTTTTGAAGATGCCAATGGGTTTTGCCCACCAAACAAGTGGAAACCTATATTTTAACAACAGTTTGCTTGATAGCAATACTGTATGGGATGCAAGAAAAAGGATCGCTTATGTATCTCAGGACCTTGATATCTACGAAGGATCTGTGAACGAATTTATTGAGGAAGTATTTTCCTATTCGTTCAATGAAGGAAAGCTTGACAGGACCAAGCTCAGAAGACTTCTTGTTTATCTGGGGTTTGAGAAAGATGTTCTTGATATGGATTTCGAAGACCTGTCCGGTGGAGAAAAGCAGAGGATAGGGATAATCATGTCTGTGCTCATAGGAAAGGATATCTATCTGCTTGATGAGATCACTTCATCTCTTGATATTGCACTGAAGGAAAAGGTCGCCAATTATTTCCTGGAACGCAAGGATTGGACCCTGGTGATAATTTCCCATGATGACGTGTGGGAAAAAGAAAATGTCAAGGTCGTACCGGTGGGTGTATGAATGGAAGCTTATGATATTAGCAATCTAGCCTTGGTAGCATGTTTTCTTTTGCTTGCAATTCCGCTTTTAGTTAGTCACTACCTTAAACTTGGGATCATACGCGAAACCGTTGTTTCGGCTTCAAGGATGATCTTGCAACTTATTTTCGTGGGATTTTTCCTGACAGTGCTATTTGATCTGAACAATTCCATTGTGAACCTTTTGTGGATCTCGGTAATGGTCCTCATGGCGACACATGCTACGATAAACGATATTGGGCTTGATCTGAAGAAGTTACTTTTGCCGACAGTAGCTTCATTTATAGTAGGAAATTTTCTGTTACTTCTCTACTTCAATAGATTCGTGGTGAACCTTGAGAACCTTTTTGATGCTCGATATTTGATCCCCATATTCGGAATGTTCCTTGGAAATTCTCTTCGTGGTAATATTGTAAGTATCAGCAACTTTTATGATACTATCAAGAGGAACGAGAATCGTTATCTATACAGTTTGTCACTGGGTGCGAAGAAGTATGAGGCCATTCTTCCCTATGCCCGAAAAAGTCTCAAGCTTGCACTGAAACCTTCTATCGCAAGCATGTCCACGGTAGGCATAGTCTCATTGCCGGGAATGATGACAGGTCAGATAATTGCAGGTTCCAGTCCTATCCTTGCTATCAAGTACCAGATGGCCATAATGATCGGTATATATGTTTCCACTGTGATGACGGTGACCATTGGTATATTCATGACGACACGTTCAAGTTTTGACGATTATGGTATCCTTAAAGAAGACATCTTCAAGTCAACAATTGACTAAAAATCATTATTTACTTCTTCTTTTTTCGTTGAATTTCTTGCTTCTTAAGACTACGAATTACTTTGTAGCTTAAATAAAGACTTTATATCCACGAGCTATTTGTTATATTATACCTTCATAAAATCGACATTTTAAGGAACCGATCATCATGAAAAACAAATCTCTCACATTAGGATTGACATTATTGATCCTCATTGCATCCGCTTTTGCAATGGGTTGTACGGACAACACTTCTTAATCCGTTACTGACGGGGTGGACGATGGAGTGGATGCTGGTGAACCTGCATTAGAAGGTGATGGTGTTCAGGGAAATATCATCTTTGACGAACCTGTGGAGTCCTTCTCTAATGCCACCATCTATCTGAAAGTAGAGGATGTAAGTCTTCAGGACGTAGCTTCTGTGATCATGTCCGAGAATTCCATTATTGGCGTATCCATGGATGCAGATAATGTTCAGCCAGTGCCATATCAGATCAACCACCCTGAACTAGAGGAAAGAATGACTTATTCCCTTTCAGTCCATGTGGATGTTGATGGTGATGGAAGACTCTCAAATGGGGATTATTACAGTACATGGCATAATCCTGTACCTACAGAACCAGGGGTACATGACCTTGATGTTCATGTGGAAATGATCTGATAATTGCGTCTAAAGAAAAAAGGGGACTATCGTTATGGAATGTGCAGCAAATCCCGTGAACATTGATAAATTCCTGATCCTTCCTATTGCTGAAGGGTCAAGGACTGTAACTGAAGTACTTTCAAAAGAGGGTTCTTTCAAGATACTGGAAGTGATATCGGAAGATCCACTCTCTGTAAGGGAAATTTCCCTTAAGACCGGTCTTCCTTTTGTGGATGTTGAAGATAAGATCATGGCTCTGATGGAGTCCGATCTTGTGGAGAGAAAGAGCCGACCCTCCGGTCTGGAGGGGGAAGAGGATATCTACGGACCATCCAATAGGTTCGTTGTATTCTCTTCTGAAGACAATAATACGGTTGTATGAGATCAACCCCTGGTGCAAATATGGTCACTAAAGACGTTGAAAATAAGAACAAGGATGAACCTGAAGATGCAGATCAGGATAGTTCGGAAAATGTAGTTGTACTTCCGCTCAACGAAGATTCAAAGAAGATCACCCAGACTCTCTCCAATGAGAAGTCCCTGAAGATACTGGACCTTCTATCCGAAGAGCCTATGTCTGCAACGGATATCTCGAAAAAGCTCGGTCTTTCCATTACTACGATCAAGTACAACATTGACAGTTTGCTGGAATCCGATCTTATCAAGGTACACAGGATCAAATGGAGTGCCAAAGGCCGTGAGGTCAAGCTCTATGAGCCGGTACAGAAATTGATCATTGTAGCTCCGGGAAATATGAATGTCAGCAGGGCTTCCATAATCAGTATGTTGCAACAGTATATCGGTGTCATAGGTGCTGCATTCCTTGGTGCTGCAGGCCTTCAGTACCTGACAAGACCTGTTCCAATAGAGAATGGAGGTGCCTTCGAACCTGTAATGATGGATGTTGCCATGGAGTCTGAAGTTCTCCGTGATGCACCCATGGAGATGGCCCCTTCACTTGCTGCTGATGAAGCTGTGGAAGAGGTCGCAAAGGCAGTTCCTGAAGCAGCTGGTCCTCAGATAATGGACAGCATACAGACATTCTTTTCGAACCTTTCAGATAACATAGGGCTCTGGTTCTTCCTAGGATGTCTTTTTGCGGTTATGTTGATGATGTTAAAAGGACGTTATTATGACAATGCCAGCAGTTCCACAAAAAAGTCTGTAAAACGCTACCTTCTGCCGTTGATGCTTATTGGTGTGGTGATAGCTGCACTTTCTGTGGGAATGGTCCCGACAGAAGATGATCGGGTAATTTTCCCTGAGATCGAGAAATTCCCAGCAGATCATGTGTTCACGGAAGAGGATAATGGCAGTACAGTATCGGTTAAAGCCGGAAGTATTGTGCGTATCGATCTTGATGCACCTTCGGAAGGTTACTGGCATCTTTCCGGGAAAGATGATCTGTCTCTAAATGAAGAAGGCTATGGATATTCATCATCCTACAGCCCTGTGGCAGATGATTCTGTCTATGGATGGACTTTTGAGACCCTGTCCATTGGTGAGAAGTCCATTATGGTGGAATACAATTCATGGGACGACCAGGCATCTGTTCCGAGCGATTTCGAGATGGTCCTGATCGTGGAAGGGAATAAGGAACTGTATCCGTCATTCATAGTGGATGGCTACTATTATGGTGATGCCATCGAACTTGCACAAGGAGAGTGGATGCTCATCAGGTTGTTCGAATCCACAGCGGATACATATGCCTGGAACATGACGTTGACGGACGGTCTCCTGATTAAAACGGATAAGTTCATCCCGCAATCAGAGGGCTCCCTTTATGGAAAGCATGAGTGGGAGGTCGAGGCTATTGCAACTGGTGAGCAGAATATCTTTGCCATAAACATGCAGCCTGAGGCTAATCTTACAGGATATGAACAGACCTTTGACCTTACGGTCAGGGTCCTTTGATCCTTTTAGTTAACTTTCAATGGAACTCAAATAATCAGTAGGGTCAAGGAGCTTTTTAGGTCCTTTATCTCCAAACCAGTTGCCACCAAGATAATTGTTATCTTCAACAACAGGAGCCTCTTCCCACAGCTCAAAGTGTAGCATGCTGGGATTCTTATCTTTTAGTTTTTGTATATATTCGGGAGCATTCTTGTCTATCTTCTTGCTGTTCAGCACAGCTCCGACGTGACCGATCAATTGACCGGCTTCAACAGTATCTCCTACTTTTACGTTTGAGGAACCAAGCTCACCGTATTTGCAGAAAGATCCTGAATGGTTCCGAATGATAATATAATAGGTTCTATTCCAGTAAGAGATCATTTCAGGTGATGTCATGATCCCAACGTCAGTGACGTCTCCGTCCTCAATAGAAATGACAGGTTCACCTTCAGGCGCATAAAGGTCGATACCGCAATGTCGGCGGTCTTTCCTGTCTTCCCAGAATGATCCGCAATCTCCATTTTTCTGGAGGCTTTTGTCCTTTCTGTTAGGTAAGGGAAACTTTCTCATGTCTTTGTTTATGATGAACAAGGTTGTATATATTCCTGAAAATTATTTCGAATAATAAATTATAATTAAAGTCATTAGAAATGTATATGAGTGTTTCTTCTTCCAGTCATCTAATATTAATTTAAAATCGCTATTTTTTATGAATCTCAAATAATGTGTGCAGAGTTTAATGTAAAATGGTTCTTATGATGGTGAATGAAAATATTATGGCTAACTATAATCTTGCTTTAAAGTTTAAATATAATTAAATTTCATTTCTAGAATTATTTAAACAAAGTAAAAAATTTATTTAAGCGAATAGTACACTAATTATCATGGTGTATAAGTGGGGGGATTTATCACTAGTTGGTTAAAGCATGAATTTTACCGTCATATTCTATTTTTTTAACTGCTGATTCTTTAGAGATGCTGGATATATCTTTTACTGAAATAGAACCTGAAACAATTAAGATAGGTCCTTCTATCACATTTTCAATTTTAAGTCCCAAATTCTTCAATGTATTCTTTGCATCTTCAAGATCTGCATTTTCATCCAGATGAATTATAACTCGAGTTTGTTCATCAGAGGATGTCTGTATATTTTCTTTTATTATAGTGGATAATTCCTCAGAAATCTTAGAATTTGAAATATTCCCCACCTCCAATTAATATTACTTTATTATGGTCTAAAAGGATATTGCCTTGATAAATTCTTCAATGTGTATTTAAATTTTATTTTATAGTTTTTTATATCTTACTATGTTTCTGTGGAATACTTATTGAGATCAACTATGATAAAATTCGGCTTTGTAGAAATCTTCGATGATAGTTAGAACCCAATCTTGCTTCTCAAAATACATAATATTCTTAGTTTGATTGAGTTGTTCAAAACATACAAACCAAACTAAGAACATATTAAATAGTTCCAAACAACAATCTATCCTTTCCGATTGCTCCTCTCTGTTTTATTTAAAGCCCTGTTGCCAAATTTAGATACAGGCTGTTTAGATGATCACAATCTTCCGAGCCGCTTCTCCAATCTCTCTGCCCTCTCACGTACTGCGTGAGATGCCTCGGAAGAGAACTGCTTCCACGGTCCTTTTTCTTCTTCATTTTCTTCGCAATCGACCAGACTACAGATTCTGTCATAGAGAGGGTTCTCTTTTCCGTTCTCATCCACAGCCTTTACTCTCACACGGCATGTACCAGGCCTCAACTCCTCGTTGTACATGCGGAGTGAGGCAAGGTTCAGTTCATCATCAATGAGAACCACGGATCCCCCAAATACTGCTTGTGGGTCCACTGTATCAACGACCCAACCACCGGTGTTGTAAACAGGTACGTTTCCGTTGAGCCAGTCCATGGAAACATGTTCCTCGCAGGGTTTGTGGGTGTGCCCGAATACGAAGACTAGTTCTGAGGGTGTCCACCCGTTGCACTCCTCTTTGATCTGGTTCCATGTTGTATTCAGGTAGAGCGAAATACCTTTCTCTGTCTCCTCACCCATGGTAGTACTTCTTACCTCTCGCTCTCCTTTGGAGAACTGGTCGAAAGCCCACTCAATGATGGTCTGCATGATCTTTTTTTCCACCCAGTCTTCGGGTCCCGGCAGATCATATCTTTTTGCAAGCTTTTCAGCCATTTTAGAGATGTACTTCTTCATATGTTCACTGTTGTGCATGTGCTCATAGAGAGTCTCCACCTCCTCTCCGACATCACCGGATCGCCCAATGGCGGACCATAGGAATTCTATCCATGCAAAGTTCTCAGCTTCCAATTCCTGTATATCTTCGGGCATCTCCTTGTTGACCCCGAATATATCAGCCTTTAACCTACTCATCAACCGGTATTTGGACTCAACGAAATGTCCGTGGTGAATTACTATACACCTATCGCTGTTTTCAGAACGCAGGCCGAGATTTGGATATGCAACGAGTATCTTGAGATCTCTGGCAAATGTTGGATCCTCGTCAGAAGAATGTCTATTGAGCAAACTTTCCAGGAAATCACAGTGTGGCAGGTTATCTGTCTCCTTCATGAACATCTCTGTCTTGTGCCAGGGTGCAGGCAATTTACGCTCAGGATGCCTTTTGATGTAACCAAGATACTGTGTTTCCCGTGTACGTTCCCACAGATGATGGTCATGGTTGCCAGGGACATATATGATCTGGTCGAACAACTCTTCTTCTCCCTCTTCCCTAAAAAGCTCCCGGAAACGCTCAAAGACCATAGCAGATATCTCGGTTGTAGACAGTGCCAGCTCCACTATATCCCCGTTCAGGATCAGCGTAGGTTTTCTATCTCCTTCATTCTTCGATATGAGCTCCTTTAAGCACCTGATGAGTTCGACCATGACAGGACCAGGATTATTGGTGTCAACACCGCTTTTGCTCAGGGCAGTAAGAATACTGTCTTCTTCACCAAGATGCAGATCTGATATGCAGACGTAGCGAATATCCGTCATCTATTTTCCCCCTCACTCGATATCCCTGATCAGTTGGTCGATATGTTTATTGTTCACCAGTTTAAAGGGTCCCACCCAGAAACCCAGTACAGACTATGTATGTGTTGATTCCAATTTCACCAGTACCACTCCTCATAACAATGTTCGTTAATTACTTCGAATCTTGCCTTTATTATGGATCCTTTTCCTTTATTTTTCTCGGGTATGGTATTAATCCCCCTTTTTGAAGTAAGGAACATCTAAAAACCGAGATTCAGGAATTTTTGCATGGCTAAAGCTACTTAAGTAGTATATAATGTACAACTTATAATCCCCCAATAATCCCGATAGTCAAGCCCCTCATCTTCCACTAATCGGTAAGACCTAACAGTCTCTTTATTATCTATGTAAATATTATTATTTAAGATGTGCCTTTCTAAATAACTATCTTATTATATTTACATCAGCTTCAATCATGGCAATTGCACTCGGTTTGATTTTATTTATATTGTCCTAAAAACTACGATACTGAACTTGAGCTTAAGATACAGGCTAACAAAAAACTCATATGTCAACACTGGTACTTATTTCTTCGAATTTCAAATAGAGTTACATAATCACTAAATTAACATAAACTCTATATGAATAATTATTTATACATCACAGACAATAAATTTATAGGGGGTTGCTGTAAATGCCGTCAAGGAAACCAATAAAAAAGAAGCATTCAAAAGGCGCTCCAAAAATGTCTGATGGCGTGACTCTGGCATTAGAGACTTTTCAAGGGGTCGAAAACCAAATTCTACGCAGGTTTCTATTGTTGTTGCCCTGGTTCATTTTGGTTATTGTAGTGGTCAATCTACAAATCTACGGATTCACAGATATCCCAGTTGGGGTAGTAATGTGGACGACGGGAATGGTAGCTGCTGCTTTGAGCCTCTTCGCTTTGGATTTACTCATGGATCGCATCCGTGAGACTTTATGTGCTCTTTGGTCTCGAAAGATTATAGTTGACAAGCCTGCGATGTTTTTTGTTGATGTGGATATGACCAGAGAAGACATCAATGCTACAGATGATTCATCAATTTCCATTCAATTAGAAGAGAAATATAGAAAGTATATCAACGATCTTGAAAGATCAATGAATCATCCAGGTCAATGGGTAATGGGGCTTTTTTTCAGTCTTCTCGTATTTACTTGGTGGATCATACGGGATATACACATCTTGCAGTTAATTCTGGAGTTATTCATAGCTATGATCATCGGACTGATGGTCTGGCGGATGGTTATTGTGTCTATAAAGATCTGGCAGTTAGGAAATGATTTCTGCTTAGAGCCTCAATTAGGACATGCCGATAAATGTGGAGGACTTGCACCATTGGGCAATCTTTGCTTGTGGAATGCACTGATTATCACCATACCGGCAATATATTTAGGTGGTTGGATAATTCTTGGTATAATTCTCGGTTCATATGATCTATATGATCAATACTATCACCAAGCAAAAGAGTATGCACCAATATTCTCTAAACTGCTATTGGTACTTGTGCCCTTTGCAGTTACCGGTTTCTTTTTGCCTTTATTGAGCGTGCATAAGATCATGGTAACCTGGCGAGCAGGGGTAAAGCGACAGTTGGACCATCTTAGCCATTATATACATCATCTGGACCATGATATCCTTAATCGATCAGATATGCTGGACCCTCAGGAAGTCGATGAAATGGTAAAGAAACTGGAACTTATGAAACAAATATATCAACAAAACCGTCACACCCCTGTGTGGCCTTTTAACATCAAGATCCTGGTGAAATTTATGACTTCACAAATTGTGCCTGCACTTGGTTTCATTTTAAGTTTACGATCTTAAAACAGACCTTTTGCATGGATCGATGGATACACAATTATTGTTCTGTTTGGTGATTACCTTGTTTTGTTTCATCTATGGAATATTTTAGCTCTTTCAAAATTGCAGCAAATCCGTCTGTAGAAATATTATATGAACTTACCTCTATGAGACAATTTTCTATCTGTTCACATATCTTTCATGATCCTCAAATGCTAACCTGGAGTACTTATGAAAGATATCAAATGTTCAACTTCCATTAACTGTTTATATGATGATCTAAAATGTCATATTGGGGAAGGCATATTGTGGCGGGTCTGTTACCGGATGGGTTGCAGTTTTCCACAGTTTTGTATTGTAGCAGGATCTGAGGATATTCCTATGAATGATTCAAAGATCGTATGAAAGATTAATAGGGAGAGATGGGAGGATTTTGTTTCCCTGCCATTGGTAAGAGTAGCTGTATAACCGAGGAAAAATGCTGTATTTGTGGTGGTTGTCCTGTGACCGAAAAGCTGGGTCTTAAGCACGGATACTACTGCACACGCGGTTCTGAAAAGGAACATCTTGGGATGTAATATTCATCCCTTTTTAATTATTTTTAATTTATACTGCCCGGTAGTACATTCCATTTTCTGAGCTTATATCGATGATCATCTGCTCCTCGACCAGTCCTTCAATTATCGGGGAGAGTTCTTCTCTATCAATATCCAGAGATTGAACGACCTGATCAAATGTGCAGGGTCTTCGAAGTATGAGGTCATATACCTCGTCCAGAAGGTTCCCATGTTCGATGTTCGATCTCTTTCTTTTCAGACCTTTTAGTACCAGCCTTATCCTTTCCCTTCCCAGTTTTTCATCGAACTTCTGCGCGATCTCTTTGAGCCTTGTTTCAGTTACTGGTATGATAAAATCTTCAGCAGGTGGTCGGCTTATGGTCAGTATCTCTATCTCATCCGGATCGATGAACTTGAGAACTTCGATCAGTTTATCTATTTCCTGATCGCTTGAATTTGTAAGGTATCCATTATTTGAGTCAAGTAGCATGACTTCTATGGCAACCCTTGAGCCTTTCATTTTCTGCAGTTCTCTTAGTCCTTTGATGATATCCTGAAGTTCGATCCCTTCTGCAGGTCTGTTGATGGACTGGAACGTCTCTTCATTTCCTGAGACCAATGTAGCAACTACAAGATCGGCTTTTGAAAGGTTATTTCGAACGTCCTCTCTGTTCACGAGTGATGAATTTGTAATTACACAAATGGGAACATCGCTTATCTTCCTTATCTCTTCGATCATTTTACCCAGTTCCAGGTTCAGTGTAGGTTCACATGTACCCGAAAAGGTTATGTAATCAAGATCATCCACTTTCTTGTGATAGTTAGCGAGGCTATCGATCACTTCTTCAGTTGTTACAGGATCTGTAACGTCTGATGGTGTCGATATTTTCCAGTCCACATGTCCAAGCTGGCAGTAGACACAATCAAAATTACAGTTCTTCCTGAAGTCACTCTTTTTGATGGTGTCAATTCCAAGCGACCTTCCAAGTCTTCTTGAAAGGATTGGTCCGTAGATGATCCTTGTTCTCATTTTGATCACATTTGTTGATGTATATTCTGATATTTTCTGTGTGGAATCTACAGTTAAATGTCCTTCTCGATCATTTTCTGATCATAGGTTTTCCGCATTCAGGGCAGTTTGCCTGAGCACAGGGTACTCCTGGCTGATGAGTTTGTTCATAGCCACAGTTTGGACATTTGCATTCTCCTCCGGGTCCGGCAATCCCACTTCCTTTACCACCGCGGAATCCTCTTTGTCCCCTGCCTTGATTCTGTCCTCCAACTGGTCCCTTACTCATAGGTCCTGTTCCATCCTTTCCTGGCATTGTATAATCTCCTCCTTCGATTCGTATTGATTTTCCATTTACTAGTGCATCTGCTATTTTCAGCAATGTTCTTTGGAGCGTCCTTTGAAAGGTGGACTGGTGTATTTGCATCGTCTGAGCTGCATTTTCCTGTTTCATTTTTTCAAGAGTGCTCAGCCTGAGGGTTTCCAGTTCATCAATGGTTATGTTGACCTCTTCCAGATCTTTCAGGCAAACGCCTGAGGGCTTGAAATGCCTTACATCGTGGTCAAAATTAACCATTCTTCTTTTTCTTGGGCGTCCCATATTATGCATTATAATGCATAATGAAGATAAACTTAACGTTCATCTTCAAAATATGTGTAATGAACATATTGGATATTTCCAGTTCAATTCGTTTTTGTTATTTAGTTCTGCCAAGAAGAGAAATCGGATGACAAAAAAGTTTCATCTGGCATCAATTATCAAAAAAGTATCTTTAGAATCCAAGTGTCTCCTGGGATCCCTTCTAGATGCACACACAGTTCATCAAAGACCCAGTCTATACATGCCTGCTCTTCCTTCCTTAAGAAAAGCAGACATTTTGTACCATCTGTCTGAATTCATTCATTCAATGCTGTTCTGTATTCGTTTGCCAGTCTAACATACTCGGCTGCATTTTCAGCTATCATCTGTATGTCTTCAGCATTTGTTTCCCTTCTGACCTTTCCGGGAACCCCGGTTACAACACTGTTCGGCGGGATTATCTTTCCAGGCGGGACAAGGGCGTTGGCACCGATGATGCAGTTCTCCCCGATCTCAACTCCATCAAGCACAGTTGAGTTCATTCCCACTAAGGTATTGTTACCTATAGTGCAACCATGGAGAATGGCTCCATGACCGATGCTAACATTGTCTCCGATCTTTACTTTAAAGGGAGGGTCGGTGTGGATAACACAATTATCCTGGATGCTGCTTTTCTTACCGACAATGATCCTATCCTTGTCCCCTCTGATGGTCGCATTGAACCAGACACTTGATCCTTCTCCAATTTCCACATCACCGATAATATCTGCGGATCCTGCAACAAATGATGTTTCTGATACCGAAGGTTCTTTGTTTTTGAATTTTAATATCATTATATCTCCGCAATGATCTAATTCTGCCTTAATCGTTCAGCTTTTTCAGAAGCCATGCCATATTCTGTCCGAGGGTCTGCATGGTCTGTATCCCTTCCATATCGGCTTCAACATCTACGGGTAAAAATCCTATTCCAATATTCCAGTAGCTTGAACCTGGAATTATCATCTGGGATATTGTGAATAAATGATTGATGGAGTCAAAGGCATGAATTGCACCTCCACGTCTGGCAGCGACAACAGCAGCACCTACCTTGCGTTTGAAGAGATCATCGTTCGCTTTCGCCACAAATCCTGCTCTTTCTATAAGGGCTTTAGTTTCGGCATTAACGTCTGCAAAATATGTAGGTGATGCAATGATTATGCCATCCGCCTCTACCATTTTTTTGATGCAATCATTTACGATATCACTTTTTATGACACATTGCTCGTCTTTGTTCTCAAAACATTTCATGCAGGCGGTACATCCCCTCAATGGATTGTCACCTATCTGTATGATCTCGGTTTCAATACCTTCGTCTTCAAGTTCCAAAAGAACATGTTTGAGTAAAAGTGATGTATTTCCTTCTTTTCTTGGACTTCCATTAAATGCAACAACTTTCATGATTGATCTCCTGAAAACTTAATTTCTTGCGAGTGAGTAATCTGCGAGAACCTTGAGATACACGCTATCAACTTCCATTAATACTGTTTCGAACATAGCGATATGTACCATTTCCTCTCTGGCCACTTCCAGAAGCACTTTTTTTAGGTCTTCATCCTTTGTAAGGGAGGCCATTTGTTCATAGAAATTAACAGCATCCAACTCGGCTATCATGCCAATTCTGATAAGTTCTTTGTCGAGGTCTTCCTTACTAATATTTTCAGGTATGATCGGCATTTCGGACATCATTTGCTTCTCCCCCTTTATTTTGTCATCTCATCAACTTCAAGCTTGCCTTTTTCCATTTCCTGTACCTGTTGTTCATCTTCTCTTAACAGGAGTGTCTGGAATTCTCCGACATGCGTTTTCTCTTCCTTTGCGATATCCAGAAGTACTTCTTTCACTTCTTTGTTATCTGTCAGCGCTGCCATCTGCTCATAAAGATTTATCGCATCCAGTTCAGCTATTATGGCTGCACGAAGGATCTCTTTGTTGATGTCTTCAGGTTTGACCTTTGATATGTCTATAGGTATTTTCGATAGCATTGGCTTACATCTCCATTTATTTTTGTTTGTGGGGATATGTAAGATATGGTCTATGTCAATAAGATGATTAAAACTCCCCAATTACATTCATCTTTTACATTATTTATATGTTAAGGAACGATGGCACAACCCAAAAGACATATACCTGTTAAAAAAAGAATTACTGTTTATGGATGATCGATCAAAATCCGAAAAGCCTGATGAACCTTACCTTGAAGTGATTCCGGGGTGGGATGATGGGCTTGAAACGGTATTCTCTGCTTACAAGGGTCCATACATAGCTGGAAGAGTTGCAGCTCAACATAAGACGGTCTGCGACATTCTCATTCCGGGTGATATGGTACAGGCGGCAATCTCGGGTGCAATGCGCAGGGTTGGCAAGCAGCCGGTTGTCGGAGATTTTGTTGTTCTGCTGGACCAGGCTGAGATCAACTCATACACTATAGTGGATATCCTGCCCCGGAAGACCTGTCTTGCAAGAGGCTCTACTGGAGATAGCAGTGAAGAACAGATGATAGCTGCAAACATCGATACTATTTTCATTGTTACAGCAGTTGGAAAGGACCTTAATTTGAGAAGACTTGAAAGGTATCTGACTATCGTTTACTCATCCGGTGCAAACCCTGTTATTCTTATTAATAAGATCGATCTTGTTGATGATCCGGCACAACTGATACGAGAAACGCAGGAAATTGCAGGTGATGTCCCTGTAATTGCTATAAGTGCTCTTTCAAAGGACGGACTGGACAAACTTGTTCCTTATATCAGCCCTGCTGAAACGGTGGCACTGATCGGTTCATCCGGGGTTGGAAAGTCCACACTTATCAACGCTTTTTTTGATGAGGCTATACAGAAGACCCTAAGTGTTCGAGAAGATGACGACAAAGGCAAACATACTACCACAGTAAGACAGCTGTTCCTTCTTCCAAACGGCGGGATCTTCATTGACAATCCCGGCATTCGTGAGATCCAACTGGGAGACAGCTCTGACGGAATTGACAGGACATTCTCGGATATCACTGATCTGGCCCAGGGGTGCAGGTTCAAGGACTGTACACATCATGATGAACCACATTGCGCTGTCCAAAGAGCTGTGCATCAAGGACTCATCCCACAGGAGCGTCTTGACAGTTACCACAAATTGACCGCTGAACTTACCTTCCAGTCAGAGAAAGCTGAGCTTGGCCTGAAAGGAATTGAGAAGAAAAAGTATAAAGGAATGTCACAAGGTGCGAGAAAATATAGGGAGTTTACCGGGAAGCCGTGAGTATCGATGATCCTTTCATCAAATACTCCGATCTGCCATACAGCTACGATTGTCCAATTGGATAATTAATGGTATATTCAGTACTTCCTATTCCCGAATATTGCAGAACCAACGCGCACCATTGTAGCTCCTTCCTCGATGGCAACCCTGTAATCATTGGACATTCCCATTGATAGTTCCTGGATATCGATGTTATCCTGATCTACCTGCTTCAGCTCATCAAAAAGTGCTTTCATCTTCTTGAAATATGAACGTGTTTGTTCAGGGGACACAAAAGGCGGTATGCACATGAGTCCTTTCACTTGAACATTCCTGAGGGAATGGATCTGCGTTATTACCTGTCCGATCTCATCCGATCCAAAGCCGAATTTCTGGGGCTCATTACCTATGTTGACCTGAAGGAAGACCTTCTGTACCTTGTCAATGGCTTCGGCTTTCCTATCAATATCCTGTATCAATTTCAGGGAGTCAACTGACTGGATCACATCAAAGAGCTGAACTGCTTTTTTAACCTTGTTAGTCTGTAAATTTCCTATAAGGTGCCTTTCACAGGGCAGGATCTCAGCACATTTATCCTCGAATTCCTGAACTCTATTCTCCCCTATGATGGTGGCTCCGGCTCTGATGGATTCGTTTATCCTTTCAGGGTCGATAGTCTTGGTGACGCAGACAAGTTTTGTTCTTCCAATTTCGTTAAATATCCTTTTTATATTTTCATCGATTGTCATTCATATTCCCAAAACGATTTTTTTAAAAATATAATGTATTTAAATGATTCTAATTGTGGTCTATATGAACCAAATGCAATGAGTTTCATATAAAAGGTTCGTTTGTTTCAGCACATAAATGTCGTTCTTTTTCTTAAGGAAATTAGAAATAGCCCTTATGCAAAGCCAAATTCAGAAGTATATTTTTACAGATATATATCCAATATATTAAATACTAACCTCGTTTAATATTTATGGGGGTTATAAAGAATGTTATTTATGATCAGTTTGGAGCATACACCTGAACAGTGTTTTGCAAGAGACGAATACAAGGCAGAAATGAAGCAATGGGCCGGGGAAATGAAAAGCTCAGCAGAGGATCTGGGTTTAAAAATAAATGGAGCATATGTTTGCCCTAACGAGCATATTTTCTATTTCATCCTCGAATCAGACAGTTTGATGGCAATTTCGGAATTCTTAAAACCGCCGATGTTAACGCATCACACTGCAAAGATCACTCCTATAATGACAATAGAAGAGACAGTCAAAGGGAGCACATTGCTAAAAAGCTAAATAGTTTTGTAGAATCTAAGGAATCTCGAAGAAACTCCGAATTTAAGCGGTTGCATATAGATCACATATATATGATCGTTTGAAACCATGGGTTTATCGAAGTCCTCAATAGTAACTTTTCTTCTTTTTTTATGCCCTAATGAAAAGCAACTATGCTGCCTGTCGTAATTTGTATTACATGAAGGAGAATGCTTAAGCTGATAACCCGTTTACTCTCAATGCTCGTGTAAGGGAAAGGTTGGAAGAATGGGAATATTTTTGTATATTGCCACATGTTTTGTAATCATATGATGCCTGCCGAAATTTTAAAATCCGCAATGGATCTCGAAGAGTCTTAAAAAATCCCGCCATCTAACCATTGCAGTTGGGAATTACTTGGGCGGAGATAACTTAAATTGTACAATAAAGAAAACGTGAGTATGGCAAAGTGGAATAATTATGTATGAACCTGCAGAATTTCTATTAATGGGAATCTTTCTCGGTTTTGTTGCAGGCATCTCTCCCGGACCACTACTGACAATGGTAATTTCTGAAACTATGCAACATGGATCAAAGGAAGGTGCCAAGGTTGCTCTTTCTCCATTGATAACAGACCTTCTGATAATATCATCCATTGTGTTCATTCTGCTACGTTTTGAAAACCAGAACTCTGTAATTGCTCTTATTAGTCTGTCAGGTGCAGTGTACTTGATACATCTTGGGATTTCCTCTTTTAAAGTTAAAAATATCGATATGGATGTCAGTAATGAAAAAAAGGACTCTCTTAAGAAAGGCATTTTAGCCAATTTCCTAAGTCCTCACCCATACCTATTTTGGATCACCATCGGTGCCCCCATTCTTTTCAAGACTCTTGCCATTGATATATTAGCAACGATCCTATTCGTTGTTGGATTCTATACTCTTCTTGTAGGCTCAAAGATCACGATTGCATTTATTGTAGGGAGATACAGTTCTTTCCTAAAAAACAACTATTATCTTTATACGATTCGTTCTCTAGGAGTTGTTTATCTCATTTTTGCCTTGTTTTTCATTGAAGAGGGCCTAGGGTTGTTGGGTTTGCATATTACAGTTCCGTGAATTCCCATATAAATGATCCATAATAGTAATTTATTTTATCAGGACTGAGAGCTTTTCATTGAGGCTCAAACCT
Organism: Methanococcoides sp.; assembly: GCA_021108185.1. Classification (GTDB taxonomy): domain Archaea; phylum Halobacteriota; class Methanosarcinia; order Methanosarcinales; family Methanosarcinaceae; genus Methanococcoides. The sequence continues at coordinate 67,319 of JAIORJ010000077.1, forward strand.
ACTGGAGCAAGAAAAGTTACTGAAGAGTTTAATTCTGTGATGAATAGCAAGGTTGAGTATAGGAAGAAGAATAGCTCTTGGGGATCTGTCCTGTTGCTCAAGGCAAGGGAACTAAGCCATCATCTTGTAGGGAAGAGTAAAACAGTTGAGTTTAGCAAGCCTGTTTATGTTGGGAAAAGGGATGATACAGAACTTTTGAGAAAGAAAATCATTGATATGCCTTATGACGAATGGAAGGAAATACCATTATAGAAACAAGCCTATGGGCATGACATATGTATAAGAATGAAGCAAAAATAAAGCCAAAGCTGATTGAAAATAAATAGTAGAATAGTAATTTAATGGCAGTGATCAGGGATCGAATTGCCGACCTCATCGGGCGACCCTGCCCCGATGTCTGAGGTCGATCTAAAGGATTTACAAATGCCAAATAAACTTTGAATATTTATGGGCTTTCACACCCAATGGCGTTCTACCTTCTGATTCACTGCCTCACCGTACTATTTATGGTACGGTAATAGATAATATGTTTTAAAACTACTAATTGATTTTGATATACAACCTGGTAACAAAAAAGAAATTGGAAGATCATAAAATAAAATAAAGAGGATAAGAGTGATAAGCCGTTTACTCTCAATGCTCATTTTAGGGAGAGATTGGAAGAATGGTATTGAGCAAACTTGGTCTTATAGTTGAAAATAACAATCTCAA
>JAIORJ010000016.1 GCA_021108185.1 Methanococcoides sp.
AAGGAAATCAAAACGGGTTACATATACTCATCCATGTATAGAAAAAATATTGATGATGTGGAAACAAGTTACATGGGAAAAGTAGGTCATAAAATTGATATTGAATGGATAAAAGACGGTGACAAACTATCTGATGAAGATAAAGAGTTTCTCATGTATGATTATTCCGGTAAAGTACTTTATGATGAAGAAAAACTTCCTAATTTCTATACTCCGAAAGTATATTGGATGAAAGTTACAGGCGTTGAAGAGATAGGACCATATGAATATATGGATTTCGTTGGTTATAATACAAAAGAAAATTTAAAGCGTCACCCTATTCAACATGTTTTTGTAAATGAAATATAAAAAGTGAAAGCGATTGGAAAATCAAAAATCACAAGGCTTCGGCCTAAAAAAGACATAGAATATCCGTTAATTCGACTGCCACAATCACATTCACATCTCGTAGGTGAAACAGCATATCTATTTGAAACTGAACACAATGGGAAGCCATTGTTTGTAATTTCATTGGATGAGGACTTTGATGGTTGTATACAAAGCATACCAAAAACTGACAATTCCGACCTCGAAACAAGAGTCGAATTATTAGAAAAACAGATAAAATCTATGAATAAATCAGCTTCAGGAGATGGATGCGGCTGCCGGGATTCGAACCCGGGTTCTAAGCTTGGGAAGCTCAGGTCATACCACTAAACCACAGTCGCACACTGTACTATCTTCTTTTATCCGTTTTATATTATAGCTGTTTTGGTCTTCTGTAATCGATTTGAGCAGCAATGCTAAAATAAAAAAGTCAAAAAAGAAATGAAAGACCATCACTCGTACTTCTTAATGATCTCGTCGAAGGAATCTACTATGTAGGAGAGATTCTCTCTGCCTACTTCGAAGGTGCTGAGTTTGAAGAACTTGGTAAGGCCGGCTTTGATGCCGTGTATGTTTCGGCTCTTGAGTTCTTTGTAGAGGAAGTACCTGCCCTTCTTGACCTTTGTGGAGATCTCGTAGAGGTTGGGGGCTTCGAAGAACATCAGGTCGTGGTTGTGGGGCTTTTGTCCCATCTGTATGAGGCCCAGGGCTTCCAGCTTTTCGGAGAACCATCTGGCATCGGTCACTTCGTTGTCCCAGTTCCGGGTGCGTTTCACGACTTCGGGGAACGAGGCTATCATGGTCATCAGGGTGGCACTGCGGGCAGTACAGCCGAGAAGTTCTATTTCCTTGTTCTTGTTGGTGGGGGACTTTCTGAATATGATATCGGAATAGTCGCCATTAGCGTCATTCACGCCCAGCACACCTATGGGACCGCAGCTTGCCATGGACTTGTGACCGCTTCCGGCAATGAAATCCACGCCTAGCTCCTTTGCGTCCACTGGCATCCTGCCAACGGAATACGCACAGTTCAGAAGCAGAGGGACATCGTACTCATGGCAGACGGAAGCTATTCTTTTGGCATCGGCAAGATTGCCGTAATTGCCGTCAGGGTAGGTCAGCAGTGCAAGAGCAGGAGCTTTTCCGGTCTCGCTGATGGTCTCCTCGATGGTGGTGCCGTATGCTTCAGGGTCGATGAAATAGTCCGGGCGTTCCGAACTCGGGACCTTTCTGATCTCAAGGCGTGCGCGTTGAGCTGCCACCACAGAAGAATAATGGGCAAGGCCGTCAAGGATGACGGTGTCGCCTTCCTGGGCAATGGCATGCATCACAGCGAACTTCGATTCACGCGCACCGTGGGTTATACGTGCCTGGTCCACTCCCAGGAACTCCGGAAGGGCCTCGTGGACGAACTCCTGCACAGGAGGTTTCTTTATGAGGTCCAGAACGCCTCCGCAATTATCACAGATGGAATATCCGTCTCCCCACTCCACCAGAGCACGTCTGGCATCCTCTGTCAATATTCCTCCGGTCTGCAGGGGATCTATATTGATCATATTCTTAGTAGGGCGTTCAATGAATCCGAAATTCTTCAATGCAGCATCATCAAGTGTCATATACTCACTTCTGTTTGGTCACTTCTTGCTCTTCCAAAGTAGCAACTAATGGGTCAAAATAGTAAAAAAGGTGTGGAGATATCATTCCACAGCTTTATTGAAAACGGTGGTGAACTCTTCACAATCTGTGATCAATTTAGCCACTGCATCCTTAACAACATCTATGGGATCAGCATTCTCTGTCTTAATGAAAAGAATGGGGTCACTGACAGTTACGTGTTTCATATCATAGGATGCTGTATGTACGCGCTCATCTTCAAGAAGGATGATCTTGAGCATGTTCAAGAGTGTATGACTCTCTCCAGCTATCTCCATTTTCATCTCATCATCAGATTTTTCTAAGATCTTAAGTTCCATATTATAATCTCCTTATTGTTGAACTTAAATAATACCGGTGCCGTAATCGGAAGATATCTTACGTGACTCTGTACGTCCGCATTCAGGACACTTCAATATCTCACCATCTTTCTTCAACGTGCTTCCACAATTGGCACATGTTGCGACCATCACACCAAGTTCCTTTCCGGAAGTCGTCATCCTCATATTCTCAATGTTGATGACCTTCGCCTTAACAACATCAGCTACAGCGAACTCTTTTGACATTTCTTTAACGTATGATTCCTTCACATTGGAAACATGAATGGCAGCAACTCCGGGTTTGATGAACTGACGGTCAACGACACCCTTGATCCCCTCTATCTGCACAAGTGCCATGGAATCACGCACATTGACAACCGTTCCTATCAGTATATCACCCTTTTTGATAGTTGGTGGCATGCTTGTAGTCGGTTTTACAGATATAGTCCTGCTCTTCTTGTTCACCATTACGAAGCCGGTGGCAAGTGAAAGAATGTCACCTCTGACAATGTAAGTGTTAGCCCCTGCTTCAAATTCCTCGGTAGTGCCGATAATGTCACCAGGCATTACCAGGATCTTCTCTCCATGTTGTTCCTCTTCCACGTGATCATCTTCCGTATTAGTTTTAGGGGTCTCGGTTTTCCTCTTCTCTACTTTCTTTTCTGCCACTTTTACATTTTTACTGGCAGTATCTAATACTTCCTCTTCGACCTCTGGCTTCTCACCCAAGGACTTCATGCTCCTTCTGGTCGTTTTCTTGCGGTTTCTTATTCTAATAGGAATCCCTCATATAATTTAAATACGCCAGCAATTATTTTTGATCGGCCTGGCAATTATCTGTAATAATCCTGTAAATTTCAACCTCAATTCTTTCTACATCTTTTTTATGGAATTTAAATGTTCGTTTTATTGGAAATCCAGTATTGTACCATTCCGTAATGACCGCAGGTTGAATGAACTTTTTCACGAACGCCAGACTTCCACTATTGTGTATGGAATACGTCACATCCGCCACTCTCAATGCGGTTTTGAGGAAAGGTCTGTCACTTCCCTTTACCTGTGCACCAAAAGGCGGATTCATGACCACGGTATCTGCATGTCCTCTGACCTGTCTGATATCCTGACACTCGAATTCCACATCCACACCGATCATCTCAGCATTCTCCCGGGCGATCTCCAGTGCTCCCGGGTCTGAATCGAATCCCACAACCTTCTCAGCTCCAAGGACGGCTGCACCGATGGCAAGCATTCCTGTGCCGCACCCCAGGTCATAGACCGTACCCTCAAGATCTCCCTTCATGAATGCAAAATGAAGCATCTCCGCCGCAAGCAAAGCCGGGGTGGGGTACTGTTCCAGGGTTACATTAGGCTTCTCGAACCCCCTTACCTTTTCAAGGAGGATCTCGAGCTTGCGTTGCTTCATGATCCTCAGTCTCCCCTTATCTCATCAAAGACCATGTCTTCCCACTCACGTTTTCCGAGAACTATCTCGAATTCCTGTGGAGTAAGCATGGGTGCGGAGAACCTTCCCACCTCATCCACAGCAAGTCGCGGACATGCAGTGCTCACAAAAGCATCCACTTTGAACTGCAGCATCTGGTCAGGGGTGATGAGGTCGAGTATCAATATATAAGCGGTCTTGCCCTTCTCCTCGGCAAGCTCTTTAAGTTCCCTGGCAAGTTCCATTCTGTATTGCCCTGGTTTACTGGAAACAATGATCCCGAAAGACTCAGCATCCAGTGACTTCGCAATGGCCGCACTACGCTGACGCATGATAAGGGACGGGTCTACCTCCCTCACATCCTTTGAGAAGGGGTCTGCAATAAGGACCCTCTTTCTGGTAGCAAGTGAAACCCCAAGTGGATGGAACCCTCCACTGCCAATATACAGGAACTCCTCACAGTCCAGGTCGTCAGCGACCGAGAAATTGCATCCAAGCACCTGTCCGGCGTATGCTATCTTACTGTCGCCTCTTCCTATAGCTACGACCTTGCCGTTGGCCTCAAGGATCTTCCGAACCTCCGGCAACTTATGGACATGCTGTACCGTTGTCATAAGTCCCACTTTCTTCCCCTGGAGTTCCTCCAAGGCCTTGAGAACAACATCCTTGACGTCCGCATCGGAGCGTGTCTCTATAAAAATGACCTTGTCGCTATACCTGTTATCATCAAGTTGAGCATGTCCGAAATGGAAAAGCAGGTCAACATTTTCAAGGATGGGTATGTCGAGGTCACAAGCACCATAACAAGGATTCGCAGAAATAATAATCTCCACACCTGTGGCTTCACTGATCTCTGAAGCAATCGCAGGACCTCGCCTCTTGAACCCTTCTGGAAATTGCAGCCCGATGATCTCAGGTTGCACTTTCCTTATTATCTCAATGATATGGTCTATCTGAAAATCGAAAGGCTCACTGCTGCTCACCGGCCACCTCCAGAATAGAGACCCCGTTCATATCGACATCTATCTTCACAAGGGTATTGACATTATAGCCCATATCGCTCATCTTTGCAGCACCATCGCCTCTGCTGATGACCACGATAACATTACAGATATTCGCACCCATGTTCTCAAGTGCCGGAAGAAGGGCTTTCAATGTGCCGCCGGTACTGATCACATCGTCCACAACAAGGACAGTCTCGCCCTTGCTCACTCCGTTGATGTAAAGCTCGCCTTTTGAATAACCTGTGCTCTGTGAAAGGACTACCTCGCCCTCAAGTCCGTATTGCCTCTTCCTGACAATGGACATGGGCTTTCCTGTCTTCATTGAAAGTGCCGTCGCCAGTGGGATTCCCATCGCTTCGATGGATACAATCCTGTCATAATCGGTTCCTGCAATATCTATCATATGGTCTGCTATCTCATCCAGCAGTTCCGGTTCAAGGGATGGGACCCCATCTGAGATCGGGTGTATGAAATACGGATATTCGCCTCTTATCACAATGGGTGCCTTACGGAGTGATTCCTGAAGAACTTCTAACATGTTATCCTGCCTTTTATGTTTAAAAAATGACCGCTTTCGCAGTCCCGGGGGTAACGACCCAGCCTCATCGAAGATTAGAGGCAGTAGATGCAATATCTGTCAGATCGTCACGCTCTCCTTTTATAGCAGAATAAAGTGTTTCTTTACTTAAAAGTACTGGATGGTAATATTTACCGCAGGCAACATCTGCCAGCTTTTCCGAAAGCTCACTTCCATCTCTACTGATATCGACAACAAGCATGTTTATCCTGTAATCCGCAACACCCTTGCATACCTGTAGCAGTTCCCTTTCTATACTCCCTCCCCGATGCAATGGTACATTGGCAGTACCATCGGTCACAAGTATCATAATAGGGACTGCTGATGGTTCACGCTTCAATTCCTGAAGGATTGTCTGGACCCCTGTGAGTATGCCGGAGACCATTGGTGTGGTCCCTCCGAAAGGCACCTTTTCCAGATATCTCTTTGCAGACTCCACAGACGAAGTGAACGGTAGCACGAGTTCTGCCGACCTTCCGCTATATGTAACAAGAGATACCCTGTCTCTTCTCTGATACGCATCTTTGAGAAGTGCGAGCACAACATCTGTTGTGATCTTGATCTTCTCTTTTTCATCCATGGAATCAGAAGTATCAAAAACGATATTTATCAGCGTGGATATCCTTCGTCGCCTTATCTTTTCCCTGATATCGCTCTTTTTAATGCTTATCTTCCCGTCCTTGGCGTGATGTGCCGCTGCACGCACAGTAGGTGCAATTGCGATATCCGTTACCTTATCTCCAGGCATCTTATACCTGACATATCGCCCTCGTTTACCCTTGGTGAGAACCTCTGCCCGTCTCCCGGATTTCAATCTTCCGGAAACTACTTTCTTCTTCTGCTTGTTCTTCGCAAAATCCGTAAGTATCTTGCTCACTGCTTTTTCATCTTCGAGAGGATCATCTCTTTCAGGCTTTGCTTTTGACTTTGGTATTGCTATATCTTCAGGGGCACAGTTCTGTTCCCTTTCAAATTCAGCAGTTTCCTTCCGATTTTCTGAAATTGGGGCCGGCTCTTCGATCTTCGGATCGTTACATACTTCCCCTTCTGACTCCGGTACTTTTGTTTCCAGTAATTCCAAAGTCTGCTTTTCCTCTGGAATTATCTCTGGTATATCTTCCTTTGCTCTGGGGATATCCACTACCAAGTTCTGCTTGTTTCTCTTGATAAGTACAGGTGTCTCTTTCTTTATCCGTTTTGGACCCGCTTCGAACTTCGGTTCATATTCCCTTGGGACAAAATGGACCTCTGGCTCATCAATTACCTTGTCAACGGTCTCTTTGTTTTCTTCCTCGACCGCTTCCTCAGGAACTGTTATCCTCATTATAGCATGGTCATCATTCTTGGATAATTCCTGTTCTTCCTCAAAGACAGTCTCAACCTCTGGTTCTTTCTTAAAAGAATCGAAAAAATCCTTCGGATCAACTATCACATGGTCGTTATCAGCGATAATGAATATCTCTTTCACATCTTCCGGCTTTATCGACCATGTTCCCGATATGAGCTTTTCGTGAACAGCCTCGGTATCAGTTCCACTTATCTGAGATAGCTCTGTAAGGGGCAGCCGAACACTCATTACAGGTCTGCCTGGATTGAACACCCCGACATCATAGTCCCTGTCAAGGCTTTTCCTCATACGGGATGCGGTAACTTGATCCTTCATTCGATATACCTGTCTTAAACAGTTCCGTTAACTACGGCCCGAAGTTGTTCCGCACTGAACTCCTCTTCCTCGAATGGTTTCTTTCTCATTCTGTGAGGCAGTACCATCTCTGCGGCTTCTATGATATCCTCATTGGTGATCCTCTCTCTGCCTTCATATGCCGCATTTGTGCGTGCAGTACGCTCTATCATAATATCGGCTCTGTGACCATCAACATTGAAGGCGACACATATCTTCGCAATTGTTCGCAGATTGTCCCTTGTTGCGGATATTCTGCCTATTGCCTGTTTTGCCTTGATTATCTTGGCACGCAATTTGTCCTGTTCTGATTCAAAATCCCTTCTGAACCCTTGTGGGTCATCGTTGAACTGGTTCCTTCTCTCAATGATTTCTACCCTTTGCTCAATATCGGTAATTCCCTCAACTTCCACCTGAAGGGCTATCCTGTCAAGAAGCTGTGGTCGAAGTTCTCCTTCCTCCGGGTTCATACTTCCTACGATAATGAAATTGGCAGGATGACTGACACTGATCCCTTCTCTTTCCACCGTATTCACGTTCATTGCAGCAGCATCGAGCAATGCATCCACTACAAAATCATCCAGCAGGTTGATCTCATCCACATAAAGGATATTTCGGTTCGCATTGGCAAGGATACCCGGTTCAAAAGCCTGGGTGCCTTCCTTTACAGCCTTCTCGATATCGAGACTTCCAACGACCCTGTCCTCGGTAGCTCCAACCGGAAGGTCTACGACCTTCATGGGTATCTTTTCTACCTTTATCTGACCCTTTCTCTGTTTGTCCACACATTCCCAGCAGAACGTGTCGGTGTCCAGGGGATCACAGTTATATTTGCATCCGCCGATCACTTCGATCTCCGGCAAGATCTCTGCTAATCCTCTCACTGCTGTTGATTTGGCCGTCCCTTTCTGGCCTCGTACCAGAACTCCTCCGATGGATGGATTGATTGCATTCAGTATCAATGCCCGAAGCATCATCTCCTGTCCCACGATCCCGGAAATAGGGTACATTACCCTTTTCGTCTTGGTAGCCGTTTTTTGGATCTCATCAAAGGTCGTTCTCTTCTTTTCGACCGGTTTTGGCACTTCTCTTATGGTGCCTGCAATATTGGTAAAGCTCATGATATCCCCTCTGTTGGATTATTTGTATGTCTTTCCGATCATATATATCTCAGGATCAATGCTGAAATGAGTGCTATGAACAGCAATATCATTGCAATTATGAAAAGCAGGAATATTACGTTCATCCTGATCTTCTTGCTTGGGTCTCTCACCGCATTCAGTTGTATCAGTGAGTAGAACATTGTTATCAGGAACATCATTGAAGAAAGCAGCATCAATGATCCCGCGACAATGACGAATTCTGCGGTCCATGTAAGTGCCTTTGCATTGATAAGGTCGATAAAGAAATCCTTTCCATGGCGTTCATACGCAGCTGTGATCCACAACATCGTGTAAGCGATCTCAGCAGCTCCCATTATGGCAGAACATGTTGCAGTTGCCAGCAGTGTGGCCATTGCAGATATATCCGGTAATTTCAGGTCTATCTCCCATTCATTATCCACTTTTTCACCTTTCTCTTTATTGTAATGCACTAATTTGTCCACTAACCAATATAACCATTATCATCATAATATGTTATATATTTTATCGGTGCAAATAGATAATAAAAAATAATCTGTTCTAACCTGTTTTTCCTCATACATTACTTATTTATCTTTTCGGTACTTTGGATTTAGCGTGGACCCCTCAATAGAATTGAAACTTCCCGATAAAATTGATCTTATAAAAGAGGCCATAGCTAAGAAAGAAAAGGTGCTTGTTGCTTTCTCAGGAGGCGTGGATAGCTCAACTCTTGCTGCTCTGGCTTTTGATGCATTGGGGGACAATGCTCTTGCTGTCACCCTTTATTCACCTGTGATCCCGCAAAGTGAACTTGAATATGCAAAAAGAACAGCAGAAGTTATTGGGATAAGGCACATTGTTCTTGACCATGACATTCTCTCCGATGAGCGTATAAGAATGAACGATCCTCAGAGATGCTATTATTGCAAGAAGCAATTTGTCAATAAGCTAAAAGGCGTAGCTTCAGAGGAAGGGTTGAATGTAATTATGGAAGGGACAAATGCTTCCGAAATAACCGGTCGCCGACCCGGGCTGGAAGCCCTGAGGGAAGCTGGCTCCTCGATCTTTACTCCCTATGTCGATTTCGATGTAAGTAAAGGGGAAGTTCGCCAGATGGCATCCTATCTCGGACTTGATGTTGCCAATCGACCTTCAAATTCCTGCCTTCTTTCAAGACTTCCTTATGGCACCGAAGTGACCTCTGATATCCTTGGAAAAATTGAAACTGCGGAAGATCTCATACACTCATTGGGAATATCTTCTGTGAGGGTAAGGGTGCACGACGATATTGCCCGTATCGAGGTACAGCCCATGGATATTCCTATTATCATTCAAAATAGAATGCCGATCCTTAACTGCCTGAAAGAGATGGGCTATCCGTATGTGACACTTGATCTGGAAGGTTTCAGAAGTGGAAGCATGGATGAGGTTCTCTGAAAATGAATAAAAACGTCCATGTGGTGATAAGGGGTGCGGAAGCATCCGACAGTGGCGCCATCGAAGGGATCATGGGGACATATTTCCTTGATATTGATGATGTTCCTATGGAAGATTTCATAGTTGCTGAATTGGACGGCAAGATCGTTGGAGTGGCAGCAGTATCGGAAAAGGAATGTTGTGAAGTTCATTCCATTGCAGTCCATCCTACATATCGAGGGATGGGGATCGGGTCAAAAATGATCTCCAGGCTCCTGGAGGATGTTTCCCATGGCCGGCTTTATGTAAGGACTACATCTCCCATCTTTTTCAAAAAAATGGGTTTTGTGGAACTTCCTATGTCTGAAAAAGCGAGCTTATGGCAGGATTGTCGTGAATGTGACCGATACGACAACTGTAAACAATATGTTCTATGTGTGGTACTGAAAGAGGTTTAAATTGTGTTAACACTTGGTCTTATAAATACTTATGATAAAATAAAGGTGTTTGATGCTCATTATCGCGCGATTGCAAGGGCTGCACCTATCTGTTATGCTTACGGTCTGACCCTCTGTCTTTTCGATTTTCCTTTTAAGATGACTCCTGAGGGACTCGTGGAATATGTCATGGATAAGACAACCATTGGCGGGTCTGGTAAATATCTAAAGGCATTGCATGAGAATAACCGTCTGTTCATTTTCGATCTTCCAAAAAAAGGCTTCCAGTCCCAGTTCGGAACTGCTGTGGTAACTACCTCAATGCCTGAGGAAAAGTTCACCGTCACTCCGGAAGATATCGCTGAAGGCATGATGCGCAACCGTTCCTATCTTCTGCTGATCGGCCTTGGCAGAAAAGGCCTTCCAAAGAAATTGTATTCCCTTACAGACCATCATCTTGACATTACCTGTGATGGTATCTCCCTTGAGACGTGTACTGCCATGGGTATAATACCGGCTTACATTATGGGGATAGTCAATACCAGGAAGAAGCTGGAGAATAAACAGAACCGGGGGTACTGAAAAATGGGATATGTGCCTCAGGTATCCATTGTAAGGTGTACTGATTATTCGGATGCAAAGGATGCGATCCGAGAGGCTATAGGCCTTATAGGTGGTTTGGAAGGTATTATTTTTCCGGGTGCAAAGGTCCTTTTAAAACCAAATATCCTTGCTGCAGTTCCTCCTGAGAAAGCTGTAACCACGCACCCGGCCATTGTTGAGGCTATGTGTGAACTTGTCATTGAGGCAGGAGGTGTCCCCATTGTGGGGGATGGTGCTGGCATAAGTCATCCGGGTGTTACTGATGAAGCTCTTGATATATCCGGTATAAGGGAAGCTGCACAAAGGGGAGGTGCAGAGGTCTTGAGCTTTGAGACCTCAGGTTATGTTCCTGTGGACGTTGAGAATTCAGTACAGCTTTCACATATCTATTATGCAAAACCGGTCCTGGAGGCAGATGTTGTCATCTCTCTTCCAAAGCTCAAGACCCATGAACTGACAAAGTATACTGGTGCTGTGAAAAATATGTTTGGTGCTCTTCCGTTGAAGTTCAGGAAACAGGCACATGTGCTTGGAAAGATGGATATGTTCGCTGATGCGCTTGTTGATGTCTATTCTGTGAAGGTACCTCATCTTGCTGTGATGGATGGGGTGGTGGGAATGGAAGGCAACGGTCCTGCACTTGGTCATCCTGTTAGCTCTGATCTTGTGATGGCAAGCTTTGATCCTGTTTCCCTTGATATTGTGGCTTCAAAGGTTATTGGTCTTGATCCTCTGACGGTTCCTACGAATGTTGCTGCCCTCAATAGAGGATTCGGTCATCCTGAGCCTGATGTGGTGGGTTTGCCTCTTGATGAGGCGAGGGTAGAGTTTGCAATGCCAGGGGTGACACTTGTTGGAAGTATGCCTTCTTTCCTCGTGAGCCGTTTTGGGAATCTGTTCACCATAAGACCATTCATCGATCCTTTTTCATGTACTCTTTGTGGGGCTTGTGTTCTGAACTGCTCTGCGAAAGCTATAGAACAGGAAGACGGGGAACTGCAAATAAATAAGAAAAAGTGTATCCTATGCTATTGTTGTCGCGAACTGTGTCCTTCAGGTGCAGTTGAAATGAAGCGCTCCTTTTTTGCAAAGTTATTGCTAAAAATAAGAAATAGGAGTTAAGCGGGAATGCCCGCTTATCAATCCTTTAACTGACATACCTGACTTTTGCGTAACCAGTCGATGTCAGCCTGGTATAGCTCACGCAGGTCTTTAAGTCCCAGTTTTAACATTGCCACACGGCTTACGCCAAGGCCCCATGCCAGTACTGGCTGTTTGATGCCCAGGGGCTCGGTAACTTCTTTACGGAACACTCCGGCTCCTCCAAGCTCTACCCATCCAAGTCCGTCGATGTATACTTCAGGCTCGACACTGGGTTCGGTGTATGGGAAGTATCCAGGTCTGAACCTTACATCCTCGAATCCCATTCTGTGGTAGAATTCTTCAAGGCATCCAAGAAGGTTCGCAAAGGACATGTTCTCATCCATGATGACACCTTCGAGCTGTTCGAACTCCGGGGTGTGTGTCGGATCGATGGTCTCACGGCGGTATGCTCTGTCGATACAGAACGCTTTTACAGGCGGGTTTGGATTGTCTGTAAGGTACTTGATGGTTACAGCGGTCGTGTGGGTTCTCAGTACATCACGTTTTGCGATATCTTCGCTCCATTTACCGCCCCATCCGGTAGATTGCAGGTCTCCCCCATGCTCATGCATGTCGCGTATTCCTTCTTTATATTCTTCCGGAAGATCTGAAGTTGTGTCCAGATGGAACGTGTCCTGCATTTCACGGGCAGGGTGGTCCTGTGGCTGGAACAGTGCATCGAAATTCCAGAATGAACTTTGCACGACATCGCCCTTTATCTCCGTGAATCCCATTTCCAGGAAGATCTGGCGCATCTGGTCTATAAGACGCTGGTACGGGTGGATCTTTGCACCGTACACTGGTTTTGGCGGGGTCTGTATGTTGTAAGGTCTGAACTTCTTTCCTTTCCAGTCTCCGCTCTTCAATAATTGGGATGTTATCTGTGTGATCTCTTCTTCAATGGTGATACCGGCTTTGACCAGCTGGCGACCCTCATCGGTGATGGATACTGTGCGGGCCTTGTCTTCGGTCTTTGATACCAGCTTTCGTTTGACGAGGTCCTTTATGGTGTTCTGGTCAGTGCCTATCTCTTCGAGGGTCTGGTTCTCTTCTTTGAAGCTTATAATGGCTTTCTCGTCTTCGCCAATATCGGAATTTCCGGTAGGGACCACCATTCCTTTCTCGATGTTCGCCCAATTTTTCCTGCGAAGCCATCCTGTTGCGATACCCACCATTTTTGGAGATAACTTTTCTTTAAGTTCGTCCATGGATGTCGGCTCAGAGATACAGTTCATTATCTGTCTTTCAGGCAGTCCTTCTTCCGCATAGGTACGGCCTTCGGACGTGAGTGAATATATCTCGGTGACAACATCGGTCACTTCGGTCAGTCCGTTCTCTGAGAGAGAAAATGCGGATTGCATTGCAGTTTCCACTTTCATGGACGTTTTTTCTGCAAGCTCTTCCGGAGTCGTGGATGTTAGTTCATCCATTGCGATAAGCACATTCTTGTCATTGGTTGTAAGATTATAATCGGTCATAGGGATCATTTCCTTTCTTTATAATCCATAATCGTCCAGTCTGTCTTTTGCAAGCTCACGTTTTTCCTGATGGTCTGTCAGGAATTCTTCCATGAGCTCTGATGCAAGGGCTTTACATGTGCCACACATACGCTTGCCACAGACACATTCATCGTATATCTCTGCCAGCTCGTTATCGTCTTCCACAAGGTGGAACATCAATAGTTCGTACACTGAGCATTTGTCCGCTTCACCGCCGAGCTTTTTCTGCTCTTCCAGGCTCACTCTTCCGCCGGTCTTTGCACGTTTTACTTTCTTTGCAGCCAGCTTTGGGTCTTCTTTTAGTGAAATGAGGCTTTCCGGAACACTGCTGGACATTTTACCGCCCTGCAAGCCTGACATGAACCTATGGTAGGTGGAGGAAGGTGGTACAAAAGCATAACCTCCGTTCTCGATCTCGACCTCTCTTACCGTCTCAAGGAGCTTATTATAGTCATCTGCTCCGTAGACATCGATGTGTCCTTCGAAAAGCTTGGTGTCCCAGGGCAATCTTTCTGCTATCTCTGCAAGGGAACCTTCAGGTGCGGCTTTGCTGCGTACGCTGAAGAACTTGTTCTTGTCCTTGTCTTCGCGTCCCTCTATCCTGAACATGTTCATTTTGTGTGCAAGTCCACGGGTGAGACGCATATGTGGGTCCTGGTCAGCTCCCACTGGAATCACCGTAGGTTTTGGTCCACCGTACTCGGAAAGTTGCGGCTGGAGGATATCGGCACTTTGGGTGATCGCACTTACCATGTGGGCCACATTGGTCTCTCCGCTGAATCCATAGATGGCACTGAGTTCTGAGAAGTTCGCCTTGGCACTGAGCTCGAATGCAAGGTCCTTCACATTCTCGGATCCGGACTGGAAGTAAACATGTCCGTCCGGTTCAAATCCAAGTGCAATGAGGCTTACAATGTAATCTTCTATGCCGATCTGGCGACACTTTTCCCATGAAATGCCTCTTACTGAATATGCTTCTCTGTCAGCAATGCCTACAAAGGCATCTGCTCCCATCTTCTGATGCCAGATTATCTCTTCCATGACCATTTTATGTCCGAGATGTCCTCCGCCTGTCGGCATGAAACCGCTCATGACCGAGAAAGGCTCTTTGTTCTTCATTGCATCTGTGATCAGATCATAACTTCGGTGTCCGAAGATCATTTTTCTGCGCATGTATCGGTGGGGGTCGGGGAGTTCTGAGCAGATGTCCTCAAAGGGCATTATGCCGAATTCATCGAATAGTTTGGAATAGTCATCGATGTTCACAGAACCCCATGGGTCAAGTTTCATATTCATGTGCTGCCTCTGTAATTTTTTGCCGCTTATAATATCAGTATTCTTGAATTTGAACGTATATATCGCTTACCTAATGAGCTTGAAATCATAAGGTTTGCTGGCTTCCTCAGGGATCTTTGATACAAGTTTCAGATATTCCTTCTCCTGCATAAGGCAGGAGTGTCTTTCTCCCTTGAAATCACTGACCTTGCGTACCTTACTCCATATGGACCTTAGCGAATCGGCCTGTATATTGCCAAAGCTGAACGGGATGTACGGGCAGGGTTTTACGGAACCTTCCACACATACGTGTAACCAGCGCTGACCTGCCATACATCCAAGCATCTCGCCTTCAAAATAGGTGTTCGCAAATATCCGGGGTCCGTCCTTGGAAGCATTGATCCTGTGATACATTTCCATTATACGATCCCTGTCCTCATCTGTGATGATGGGGTCTTCAGGTCTTTTAGGAACTGATTCCCAGAGGGAGAATTCGTGTACTCCCAGGTCCGTTGCAAGCAGGTACATAGATTCCAGTTTTTCCATGTTCTTAGGGGATACATGGGTACACATGGTAACAAGAAGTCCTGCATCCAATCCGTATTTTATTGCGCCGGTAGCTTTTTCGAAAGCGCCTTCGAGCTTTCTTATGGAATCGTGTTCTTCCGGTACGATGGAATATATGCTGACCAGAAGGTTGTGAAGTCCTATGTCCTTTAGTTTTTGCGCAACCTCGGGTGTCATTTCAGTGCCAGGGGTGTAGATATTGACTATTGCTTTGTCCTTGTCCACATATTCGATAAGTTCGAATATATCCTCGCGAAGGAGCGGGTCCCCTTCTGTGAATGTGATAACGACCGCACCCATATCCAGGGCTTCGTCAATGGCTTTTTTGATAGTGGCAGTATCGAGGTCTCCTTCTCCTCCGCTTATGACGCAGTGGTCACATTTGCAGTTGCAGTTCCTTGTTATCTCAAAAGAAACGGTCTCAGGAACGTATTTACCAAGAGCTATCTGGGTCTCTGCGAATAGCAGGCGTTTGAACACATTACTGGGGATCGGGGGCAGCCATGTGGAGGCAATGACCCTGTCCTTCTCTACAAGTGCCGGTTTTTCAGCTTCAAGGGTTGCGTTCATTTTTTTAAGGAAAGGGGAGCAAATGCCGCGTAAATGTCCTTTTGCTTCAAGTTTTAAAAATCCGTTCTGATGTTTCAGATCGATGGTAAGTCCCGGGATGGAGAGCACTGTTATCTCTTCTTTATCCGGGGATGTATCCGTATTCTCATCCACATTTCCCATTTTAGAGTCCTCGTATATCATTATAGGTTTGTTGCATCCTCTCCGGGAGTCTGCTCATCTGGGCTGAAAACGATGCGCTCTTCATCTTCCATGGTCATGTAAGCCTTTAGCTCCCCATTTCCGATAACGCCTTCGTATAAAAATTGAACCTCGAAAGTGGTAATTCCACTTTCAAGTCCTCCCTTAAGGAGAATTACATCATTGTCGAGAGCTCCGTTACCAATAAGTTCATGGAATTCTGGTATTGAAGTCGAATCTCGATACATCTAGACCCTCTCAAGGGAATAGTTCAATGATGATGTGGGATGAACGCGTTTAAACAACGCGTTCTGCAAATGCGAGGTTCCCACTGATCCTCTTGATCTTGATCTTCAGGACATCACCTTTTGTGGCGCCAGGTACGAATATGGTAAATTTAGCAAGTTTAGCAATACCGTCGCCTTTTGAACCGACAGCATCTATTCTTACTTCATATTCCTCACCTTCTTCAACTGCGTCACGTGGTGTGGCAATTGTAGTTCGCCTCTTCTTGACAGGGCGATGTGCTCCACAAGCAGCACACTTTAAAATAATAATTCTGTCGGATTTGACAAGCTGGGTATCAGGACGGTTACATTCGGAGCACATTACGTACTCTTCCACATATGCATCGATGTTCGATTTAATGTTCTCCTTTGGGAACTTTCCCTGGAAGATCACACGTTTTCCTTCGATCTTACCTGCTGTACCCATTTCCCTTGTGAGGTATTTCATAAGATGGTCTGGGTCACGGTTCAGAACATCTGCGATATTTGCAAAGTTATCCAGAACAGTGGTCTTACCTTCTATGAATATCCTGGGTTCTGGAATTACGAAACGAACGTCCGTAGTTTCCACATCAGGGAGATTTTCAATAGCCCTATTCAACATCGTTTCGTAATCATCCATTTTGATACCCTCTTGTTATATTAAAATTATTTATCTTACCAGTTCCTGGCCTTGATCTACTACGATCGTGACAGGAGTTGGTAATTTCTGACCAGCCCTTCTCAGAGCATCTTTTGCAATGATGAAGTGCTCTTTGTTGACTGAGATCGTAAAGATCTTCTGTCTTGCGGCTACCCTTGCAGCAGTACTAACATTCTTTCCGTATGCAGCTCTCATTCCACTTGATACACGGTCCGCACCTGCGCCGGTTGCCTGCTTGTTCTCTCTCAGAACCTCGTGTGGGTAAACCCTGAGTTTCATATGGAAGCCGGAACGTCCTGCTGCTGTTGTCATTGCTCTGTTAGCAGTGATACGTGCAGCTTCAAGAGCTGTGTGTCTGATCTGGCATCTTTCATCTGCTAGAAGTGTTATCTTTACTGGGAATTCAGCGGTCTTGTTTCCCATATCGAAGTGAATGACCTGACTACCCGGTACACCGCCCATATATTTCCTTCTGGTGAATGAGCGTGACTTCACATTTCTATACATACTTGCTGGTTTTCTTACCATGAGTTTAAGCCTCCTTGAATTATATTATTATGATCTAAGAACGCACTGTCAAGTTCTTATCTTTTTCAGGCAGGTTATCCTGACTTGGAGTAGTGCGTCTTGAAATTCTTTAAATTGTTAATGTGTCAATGGTGCATCCCCCTACTACTTAGGGGTTTATAAGTCTTATCAATAGAATCATAATCGATTGTTTTTGATGAATTTTTCATTATGGTGCATCAAGTATAATTAGCTTTTGAAAAGACCGGTTCTATTTATATATGGAATAAAGTTCCTGGAAATCCATATATAGCACATTATACATACTTTTATTATGAACACTGTCTCCAATCAACACAAGGAAGGTGCAGCTAAAACCTTTAAATTTGCTATCATCTCCATTTCGACCTCAAGGTATGAAAAGTATGGTTCAGGCACATCTCCTGTGGGTGCTGAGGATATTTCCGGCAAAATAATGATGGACCTGGTCGAAGCAAATGGGCATCATTTAGTTGATTATTGTCTTGTTTCAGATGAAATGTCTGCTATAAAAGAAGCTGTCACTGAAGCGATACTAAAAGGTGCAGATATTGTAATTACCACCGGCGGGACTGGTCTAACTCCTTCCGATGTGACCATTGAGTCCGTGGTCCCCATGTTCGACAGGCAAATGCCTGGATTTGGTGAACTTTTCAGATACAAAAGCATTGAACAGATCGGATCGGCTGTCATACTGACGCGTGCGGATGCAGGTATTATTGGCGGTTCTGCGGTCTTTTGCCTGCCCGGATCTCCCAGTGCGGTTGAGCTGGCACTATCTGATATAATCCTCCCGGAAGCAGGGCATATAGTTAAACATATTAGATAAGAAATTTATAAAATATGTCTATATACTATGGTCTATATACTATGGTCTATATACTATGGTCTCTAAATGACGATATGATATTATTATGTGGTAATGTCTGCAATACATTTGTAGTCACAAGCGAAATAACATGTCAACATGATATCTCTTTATCATGTACTGATGTGCAAATAAGCGAACATCTGCCTATTTCAACGCCATTGTTAAGTAGTTTTAATAAAATGCACATGTTATTCGTGCAGGGTTTGCACATATTAACAGGGATGAATTCATCGTAGGAATGACACATGGTTGAGTATTTGTTAGGTATAAAGGAACTTGATGACCTGATCGGAGGGATCCGAGAGGGTACCAATCTGATGTTGATAGGTCCTCCTATGTGTGGAAAGGATGATCTTCTCAATAAGATAGTTCATACTGGCCTGAAGAACAATGAAGCTTCTATTATCGTTTCTACTCGTGAGACCGGAGAACGCGTCCTCGAATGGTTCTCTCTTAATGATCTTGATGTCGAGAATGCCAATATCGGTATTGTGGACTGTGTTACCAAAACACTTGGTATTCCTACTCAGGATCTGGATATGATCAAGAGGGCGGCAAGCCCGGTGGATCTTACTGGCATCGGTGTGAGGATGGGTCAGTATCTTGAGGAATTCCTTGTGCAGAGGAAGTCCATTGGCCTGAGGCTATGCATGAACTCATTATCTACTATTTTGATGTATTCCAATCTGCAGACCGTTTTCAGATTCTTACATGTTTACACAGGGCGTGTCAAAGCCGCAAAAGCATTTGGTATCTTTGTGGTCGAGGATGAGACGCACGATCCTCAGACGGTGGCTACTCTGAAACAACTGTTCGATGGTATGATCGAGATAAAGGAAACTGATTCTGGGTATGCTATAAGGGTACTGGGTATCACTCAAAAACCAACCAAATGGTATGATTTTGAGATAGATGGTACTGATGTTAACATTCTTTCCACTGAATGACAGTTCCCTTGAAAATATCTGTCTTTCAAAGCACTATTCTCATGTACTGCCGAAAGGTATAACTCAAATAAATTTTCTGTAGGTTCATTATGGATAAAGAAAAACTATACAAACTTAGGTCTGAAGCCACTCATGTCAAACCGATTATCAATGTTGGCAAAAGCGGTGTCACTGACCAGCTTATCGTGGAATTGAGAAAACATATCAAGGAGAGGCATCTCGTAAAGGTAAAAGTTCTTAAAAGTGCCTCTTATGAAGATGGAATTGATGCGATTGCTGAAACCCTCGTTGAGGGCACAAAGGCAACACTCATTGATGTAAGAGGGACTTCAGTGGTACTTTACCGCTGATATTCAATATATTATCTCAACTTCCTGAAGAGTAACAAGTCCTTCAGGAACCATTTTCCTTATGTTTGGGAGTATCTCCCTGATCTTCTCTTCTGAATCAACAGCTTCTATTATTAGTGGGAGCTGGGTTCCAAGCCTAAGTATGCTTGCAGTATGTATCTCGTTATGCACGCCATATCCTTCGATACCATGAAGCACGGTTGCTCCTGATATGCCAGCCTCCCTGAGCATCTCCAATATGGCCTCATGTGCAACCTTTCCCTCGAATTTGCTGTTCTCATTAAGGTATATCTTGAGAATTTTTGATGCCATACTAACTCATTTTCTTTCAAATTAGATTAAACTTGCTAACTGATGTCCTAGCAACACTCCTAATATACACAGGGATAGATTCAAGATTATATTTAATATCAAATCTATTGTTCTTCCTTCTTCAAGCATTCTGGAAGTTTCGTATGCAAACGTAGAATATGTGGTGAAAGAGCCAAGCACTCCTATATTTACAAGGTGCAGGCTAATATTTTGTGATGATGCAAATGTAAGGGTCGAGAGCATAATGCTTCCAATGACGTTGACAAGCAGTGTTCCTGTGGGGAGGTTCCTGGCCTTTGGCACTATGCCGGATACTATGTATCTCAAAGGAGCACCTATGGCTCCACCAAGCCCGACCAGCAGGATCTCTTCAAGTCCTCCGGTCATCCTTGGCTCCTCCTCCTCCTTGATATGTGTATGATAATTCCTCTGCCTGCAAACACTGCAAGAATTGTCAGGATTATGTTCGCTAAGATATTCACTATTGCAGGAGTTCCTCCAAGGGAATATGTCTGCACTGCAAAAGTGGAAAAAGTGGTGAAAGAGCCCAAAAAACCTGTGCCAATGATCAAACGCGTCCTTTGGTCAATGTATCCGATATATTCATTGTCGTACATCAACATTCCTAAGAACAGACTTCCCAATACATTAACGAAAAGCGTTCCTGCTGGTGATACTATGGTCGAGGTTAAAAGGTATCTTGAGATAGCACCCAAAAAACCCCCTGAGGCAATGCCTGATAGCTCAATGAGCTGCGTGGGGGCTTTCATTACCGGGGAAGGTTCTGCTCTGTTCATCGGAAAATGGCCTTAACCACCGGATACCGGCGGGAATATGGCGACTTCATCATCCTCGTTCAAAACAGTGTTTAATCCTTCCAGGTGCTGTATATTGTTACCGTTGACCAGGACATTGATGTATGTACGAATCTCCTTTTTATCACCGACGTCGTTAAAAATAAGGTCCTGCATCTGTGGATATTTGTTCAGAAGGGACTCAAGTATCTCTTGAATGTTATCTCCCTTAAGCTCAATTTCGGAAACTCCTGCAGTCTCCCTGAGATTTGCGAACAGTTTTATTTTTACGCTGGCCATGGCAATTTGTGTGTACTGCATATTTAATAAAACTATCCAAGATGTTCTACTGAACGTCTAAGGCTCATAAAATTCAAACGGGTAAATGTTTGGTGGGTCCAATGTGATCTTAATAGTGCATGGGGTTGATCGTATGGTGATGTGGCTAAAATGAGGTTTTAATGATGCTGTAGCTCGTGCTAAGGTCGTAATGTAAAATAAACATGTATGCTATGTTGTGGATAAATTATAGGTATGAATATTTATATCGACAAAATTGTAAACTGTATCTCAAAAAAGATTCTGGTGGGATAGCGCGGATTTGAACCGCAGTCCAAGCGTCCCAAACGCTCGAGGATGACCAGGCTACCCTACTATCCCATCGTGTAAATCACATGCAAAAAACCTCGCATGCTGCGTCTTTCATGACACGATTTCCTAAATAGGACTTATAGTAGATATACTTATCTATTAAATCCCTGCTTTTGGCATCAAATTTTATGGAAATTGAATGGAAAACATGCTTATACTGCCAGTTTTTTATTTCCATCTACGATATATACTATTCTCTATCTTCATCAGATCAAGTGCTCTCCCTGCCATGAAATTGATAAGTTCTTCCATTGTGGTTGGTCGATTATAGAATCCCGGGCACGCAGGTAACAAAATTGCGCCTGCATTATGTGCTCTTAGCATGTTCTCTATGTGTATTCCGCTAAGGGGGGTTTCACGTGTCATCAGTATCAGTTTACGCCTTTCCTTAAGGCAAACATCTGCAGTACGTGCTATCAGGTTATCAGATGTTCCATTTGCCACGGATGCCAGTGTTTTCATGCTGCAGGGGGCAATGATCATCCCTTCGAAAGGGTGGGATCCACTTGCTATGGGTGCTGTAAAATCCTTCTCATCGTAAACTGCGGTGGCCATACCCTCGATATCTTCCGTGGTATAGTCGGTTTCCACTGCGAGTATCTTCTTTGCTGCTTCTGTGAGGACCAGGTGGGTATCAATATCCATTTCAGAAAGGACTTCCAGAAGACGAATGCCATACTGTGCACCGGATGCTCCACTTATGCCGATAACTATCTCCATTGTTATATCTCCTTCAGTGATGTTATAAGGTCATTAATAAGCTCATCAGCCTTTGAAAGCACTTCTCTTATCTCCTTATCGGTTATGTCCGGAAAATGTATCCCTGCAGTAAGGATGGTTGTGTTATGGGTGGCAGAAGTTATCTTCCTTGCTGCATCAAGTGCAATAGCATCATCTCTGTGGGATGGCAATGTGATAACTGAAGAAGATGCATGTCCGTGTGTATTGTCATAGTACCCAACAGCAACTGCGCCCACATGTCCATCTCCTCCTGTGAGTGTCACAATGATGTCGTCCCCGAGATTCCTATGTTCCAGTACAAGTTCTCCCCGACTTGTTATCTTTGTTATTGTTGGCAAAATTTATCCCTCAATGTCACTAAAACGGTATTGTGTAGTTTCTTTTTTAGCACCGAAGAATTCACGGGCAGCTTTACCCACAGCATCTCTGTGCTCTTTTAAAGTGTAAACTCCCATCTTCCAATTGTCAAAATGTGCTTTTTCAAGGGTTGCAACGATATTAGATGCCTCATCAAGACGCATCATCTTACCGTTCATCTTGATCAATGCTTTCATTTCTGCAATTTCCGGCTTTTTCGGAATATCTATCAGTATCTCTCGACTGTCTATTCCGACCATATCTGCTATCTCGGCTTCTGCTCTCCCTACCTTTCCTCGATAGCGCATAACTCCTTCTCCCACTTCATCGTGACCTACATGGAGGGCACGTTTGTAGAGCCTTCTCTCGTCAAGCCTTTTGGCAAGCTCTCCTGCGTAATCGTCATCTGCTCTCATCAATTCAAATAAGGTATCATCTTCCATCATTCTTAATTTGAAAGGGTCCAGGGTGCCTTTGTCAATAAGGTGCTTAACTGCCCTTGTGAACATCGTCTCGGCTATCCTCGATACGTGATGGTAATAAACAGTGGGGTGCATCAGAAATCGTGATACTAAAAGGGATTCAGCAGCTTTCAGGCCGCCTGAGTTGACAACAAGTTTGTTCTCGTAGAACTTCATCTCATGTATGAGGCGAACATAGTCCACAAGCCCGAAGGCCACGCCAGTATAATGTGCATCCCTCACAAGGTAGTCCATGCGGTCAACATCTATCTCACTATTGACTATCTTCCCAAGGTCGGTCTCACCTTTTATGTGGGCTGCGATGATCATTGGATCTAAGCCGTTATCCTGCAATATCTCGGCTATCTCTCCTTTCCTGAGGATAGGTTTGACATCTTCATGGCGTTCTCTGGTATACTGTTTGATCAGGCTCTCAGTTACGTGTGAAAGAGGTCCATGTCCGATGTCGTGAAGGAATGCTGCTGCACGAAGTTCCTCTTTTTCTTCATTCTCGATGGAATCGATCTGTGAGGTTAGCATGGTGGCAAGGTGCATTACCCCCAGGGAATGTTCAAAACGCGTATGGTTCGCTCCGGGGTACACTAGATTTGAGAGTCCTAGTTGCTTTATTCTTCTTAAGCGCTGCACTTGAGGGGTGTCTATCAGCGGCAAGATAAGTTCGTCCAGTTCTATATAGCCGTGTACCGGATCCCGGATAACCTTCATACCCTTTAAATAGACCTCATTATATAATCATGTTCCGTTAATGCATAATACTGAGGTTATATTATATGATCATATTTTCAGGTGGAACCGGTACTCCTAAGTTGCTCGATGGGCTAAGGCACATTGTTCCGGAAGATGAATTGACCGTTGTTGTGAACACTGCCGAAGATATATGGGTATCGGGAAACCTGATAACTCCTGATATCGATACCATCCTCTATCTCTTGTCTGGCCGGATCGATCGGGATAAATGGTGGGGTGTGAAAGATGATACTTTCCAAACCCATGGGGCCATGAAAGAACTTGGTCATGATGAAGGTATGATGATAGGTGATCTTGATCGTGCCACTCATATCATGAGGTCGGATCTACTGAGGCAGGGAATGGCTCTGTCAGGTTCTATACAAGAACTGCTTTCTGTATATGGGATAAATGTAAACGTTCTTCCAATGTCTGATGATCCTGTGCGTACCATGGTAGAGACTCCTTCTGGTAATATCCATTTCCAGGATTTTTGGGTAAAACAGCACGGTGAACCGGAAGTTCTGTCCGTGGAACAGGAATGTATTGAAGATGCTTCCATATGTCCGCTGGTGCTTGAAGCGCTTGAGGAAGATAATGAGGTACTCATAGGCCCAAGCAACCCCATTAC
Organism: Methanococcoides sp.; assembly: GCA_021108185.1. Lineage (GTDB taxonomy): Archaea > Halobacteriota > Methanosarcinia > Methanosarcinales > Methanosarcinaceae > Methanococcoides. The sequence continues at coordinate 24,195 of JAIORJ010000016.1, forward strand.
AAGCATAGGTCCAATTATTTCCCTTCCGGGTATGTCCAGAATACTCCGTAAGAAAAAAGTGGTTGCTGTAAGTCCTATCATTGGAAATGAAGCAGTCAGCGGCCCGGCAGGTAAGCTTATGACTGCTCGTGGGTTTGATGTGTCCTCAAGAGGTATTGCCGAGTGTTATGGTGAATTTCTTGATGTCCTTGTACTCGATGATCGTGATACTGCTTCCCCTGAGCAATTTCAAAATATGGGTATTGATATCTTTTTTACAAATACGCTCATGAGGTCTCCTGAAATAAGTAAAGATCTATCAAAAGACATACTGTCCATTTTTGCGAAAATGTAAGTTGAAAATATGTTATTTTCAATTTAAAAGATTGTTAAAAAAAGCATCAATAAGATGTCTGTTGGATGAAAGTGATATGAGCGGGTTGGGGAGTGGGGGGTACTTGAAAAGAATTAGTTACCCGCTCATCTAATTCCAAGAACTCCTTACTTGTATATACACGTTACGCCTTAAAACCCGAAAATCCACTAAAATTTCTAGCAAAATCATAAATTTAGTGGATAAGTCAAGCACATATTTTGCTTAACAATAACTTTATTCTCATTTGACGAAATTGCTTCGACCTGATCTAATTTTATTGCACGTTGGGCAGGACATGTCTCAGTCAGGTTCTATACAATAACTGCTTTCTGTATATTGGGTGCATATAAATGTGCTTCCAATGTCTAATGATCCTGCCAGTATAATGGTCAAACTCCTCTTCTGGTACTATCCATTTCCTGGATTTTTGGATAAAATACACGGTGTTTCGGAAGCGCTGGCCGTCGAACATGAATGTATTGAAGAGGCTTCGATATATCCGCTGGTGCTTGAATCGCTTGAATGGCAATGATAGGTTCTGATGGACTCGAGCAACCCTGTTACAAGCATAGGTCCAATTATTTCCCTTCCGGGTATGCCCAAGATTCTCCGAAAGAGGTCCTCTCCATTTTTGCTAACATGTAAGTTGAAAATATGTTATTTTCAATTTAAACAATTGTTAAATAAAGCATCAATAAGATGTCTGTTGAATGAAAATGATATGAGCGGGTTGGGGAGTGGGGGTACTTGAAAAGAATTAGTTACCCGCTCATCTAATTGCAAGAACTCCTTACTTGTATATACACGTTGCGCCTTAAAACCCAAAATTTTACTAATTTTTTAGTAAAATTATAAATTTAGTAAATAAGTGCTGCAAACATTTTGCTCAACAATGACTTAATTCTCAATTTGATGAAATCGCTTCTACCGGATCCAATCCTGCTGCACGTTGGGCAGGGTAGACTCCTGCGATCAGGTTAAGCAAAAAAACTCCTACAACAGTTATAAAGATATCCATACTGTTGATTATCACGGGGATCCTCTCTATTCCATAGAAATCCGCGGGGACGCTATAGCTTCCTATCATCAGGGCTATTATTATTCCCGATACTGATCCGATGATCGCACCTATCAATCCCAGTATTCCACTTTCAAGGATGAATATCCTGCGTATCGTGGATGCCGGAGTACCCATTGCCATAAGTATGCCTATTTCTCCGACCTTTTCCATAACGGTCATGTTCAATGTGCTTACAACGCCAAAAGAAGCTATCAGAAGGATAAGTCCCAGCATTATGTTATTGGATGTTGTTTCAATGGCTATGGTCTGTAGTATTTCCGGATTCGTCTGAGTCCACCCCTGTGCATCATACCCCATGTCCTTGATCTTACCTGCAATCTCCTGATCCTTATTGTAGTTCGATATTCTTATGTTTATCAGATTGATGGCATCTCCTGAATCGTAAAACTGCTGTGCGGTCCTGATGGATGTGTATGTGATCAGGTCATCTGCAGGACTGCCGGTGTCAAATATTCCTATGATCTCAAAGGAGGTTGAGGTTGCAGTGGGAAAAGAGACGGATATATCATCACCAACCCTGACTTCCAGGTCTTCGGCAAGACCATCTCCTATTATGATCGTGTTCTTGGTATGTTCAAGGGTATAGAAATTTCCTTCGACCATATCTTGTGATATGTGGGATACCCTCTCTTCCTTTTCAGGATATGCTCCCATTATAATTCCATTAAGCGTTTTGTCCTTGTATCGAAATGAGGCTTCTCCTTGCAGCAAGGGGGATGCAGCTTTCACTCCTTCAATATCCTCGATCTCTGGTAAGATGCTATTATAAAAATGGATGTAGTCTTCTCCTTCGTTAGGTGAAACGACTACATGTGGGAGTTTTTCAACAGTGACCTCATATATCTCTTCTGTGAAACCTGCTATGAATGCATTTGATACCACCAGTATCATGACTGCAATCCCAATTGCACTGATGGATATGAGGGATTGCCTCCTCCTGCTCTTTAAATGTCTCAGTGCAATGAATAATTCATATCTCATATTACCACTTTTTCAAAAGTGTTTCCTGCGGAGAACTATGGCTCCTGCGGAGATCGCTGCCAAAGCGGTCGTGATCAAGAATGCGGGTGTACTGTTCCCATCATTTGTTCCTTCCGGTATATCATTGGAAAATACCGTTACTTTCTCGACATCGATCATTGTTTCCTGTATGTCAAGGACATCTCCATCGTTTCCGATGATCTCTATCGCCAGTTTGTACCTGCCTTCAGTAAGGCGTTTCTTCCAGATGGTCTCTACGGTCTCGTCATCTTCAGTAAGGAGGATGGGTGATCTCATGATCGCAGATTCCATGATCTCGTCGCTGTTCTCATTGTAAACTGTGAAACGAACATATCCATCAAAAGGTACCTGTGAATTTCCAGCAATTGTGGCACTGGCACCGATCTCATCCTTATATATGTCAGTGATCTCTGCATCATCCATTGATGTGAACGTATCTGTGGCCACAATTATAGATCCTGGATCTGATATGCGCACTTTCACACGCCCGGTATATTCCTTGTTATTTGCCAGAAGGGTGTTCCATCCTTTGTTCACCGTTAAAGGATTTGTATGGATCGAGATCTTTTCATCCTTTGTAAAATAGATGATATCATTTCCTTCCACTAGCATATATTCGATATCTGTCAGACTTGTGTCAGTTGGTTTGATCACTGCGCTGACGCCTTCTGAATTGGAGATAATGCCTTCAAAGATGACGTCCGGGATGATCTGTCTGCCGTGAATGAACTCATATTCTGTGGAGCATATCTCTTCCTTTTCATTGAAGATCTGTGCATTGATCTGATATGCTCCATCAGGGGTGCTGGTGGTATGCCATTGGACGAATTTAATTATGTTTGAGTTCGTTTCGATCCTGTCAATGGGTATCGTTGCCTTGTCAATGGCTCTGCCTTTCTGTAAAAGCTGGACCTCCAGCGTAAGATCCTCGATCGTTATTGAAGAAGCTACTGTTATATCACAGGACTCAATATCACTGTATATCTCCTGAATGACTATACCACTCTCCGCAGCCGATGCACCTGCGGTTGTCAATGTCAAAAATATTGTTAGTAAACATATGATAGGTATGGTCCTTCTACACTTCATGGCATTTCCTCTTCGTCCTCAATAAAAATGTGCTCTTAATCATATTTATAAAGTATCCATGTAATTTTTTATACTATTTTGGGATGGGTATGGTGGTCTCAAAAAAACTGTAAATTTTCATCACCTCATTTATCCCTGGGCAATTATATTCGGTTTGCAGGAAAATCAATATCGGATAGCTTCAAATGAATTCGTAGTTTAAGGTATGGCTATATAGGAACGGGTCATTTCTGTTATATAGGAGATATATTACAATGACACGATATACAGGAATGGGCATTCTCGTACTGATAACAATTGTTGCAGTCACGATGGCAGCATTTTCTATGGGTTGCACGGATACCGGCACCATCGATGAAACTCTGGATGTTGATGATACGGTTGCTTCAGGAACTGTCTTTTCTGAAGAAGCGAACAGCAGTGAGATCTCTCTTAAGGTGGGTGACAGTATAGTTCTGAAGCTCAATGAAAATCCTTCCACAGGTTATTCGTGGGACCTTTCTCTTCCTGAAGGCATTGTGCTGGTAAAAGATGAGTTCGTAGGTCCGGATGAACCTATGCCGGGTGCTGGCGGTGTGCACGAATGGACCCTCAAAGCTGTATCTGAGGGAAATTATCAGATAAATGCTATTTACAAGAGGTCCTGGGAAAATGTGACCGGCGAAGAGGATACGTTCAGTATGGATGTAGTCGTTCTGGATGATACTCTTGCATCCGATGACAATGATGTGGAATATGTCGTTGGTACTGCTGTTGTGGATGATGTTCAAATAATGGTCATGGAGTCATTCCCTCTTCAGATAAGTGTGACCGCAATTGGGAATCTGCCCGATGGCTGTACTACCATTGATGAGGAGAACATTGAGGTCGTTAATACTGGAAATGGTTTTGATATTGCATTGAAGACCAAACGACCAAAGGACTTAGCATGTACTGACGCACTTGTTCCTTTTGAAGTGAACATCCCTCTGGATGTTTATGGGCTTGAAAAGGGCGTTTATACAGTAAATGTGAACGGTGTTACTGATACATTTGAGTTCACCGTTGACAATGTGATGGAATGAGGTTCTTAAGAACCTCTTTTAATTCATATTTTCTTCATTCTCTTCTTCTTCAGGGAACATTCCAAGACGTACTCTTATGAAGTTGTACATTTCCTGTGCGATATCTATGCCACAACAGCTCTCCACGCCTTCGAATCCTGGTGAGGAATTCGCTTCACATACCTTGAAGTGTTCTCCGTCGAAAAGCAGGTCAATTCCTGCAATTTCAAGACCGAAAACACTTGCAGTTTCGGTAGCCAGCCATTCTATCTCAGGTGTCATTTCAAAGGACCTTACCATTCCTCCTCTTGAGAAATTAGCTTTGAAATCTCCTTCCTTTGCTACCCTTTCCATGCAGGCTACGGCACGTCCTCCAATGATTATGACTCGAAGGTCCCGTCCCATACTGGTACTTACGAATTCCTGCAGGATGAAATTGACGTTGCTCTTTGTTGAACGTATCAGTTCCATCAGGTCGATAAAGTTGGATCTGCTTCATGATAGGAAAACTCCGCTCCCCATTGAACCTGATAGGGCTTTTACGACCAATGGAAATCCAAATTGATCTTCAACAAGGTTGACATCGATGGGATGTTTCGCGAGCATCGTCTTCGGGAATGCAATGTCCGCTTTGGCGAGTATCTGGTGGGAATAAAGCTTGTCCTTTACAGTTTCAATACTCTGGGATGAGTTGAATGTGTGAACTCCAAGACTTTCCAGATGTCTTATGATCGCCAGTGCGTAGTATGAGGTTTCCGCTCCCATTCTGGGTAAGAGGAAATCCGGAAGGGAAACGGTCTCTCCATCCAAAAGGATGCTCTTTCGGTCATCCCTTGTGACGATGAGCTCGAATTGTTCTGGTGTTAATACCTTCATCTCGATGTTGTTCTCTTCAGCAACTTCAAGAAGCCGGTTTATTTCATAGGTTTCCGGCTTCAATTCCAGCTCGGAATGCTTGTATAAGATCCATCCTTTCATTTTTCATCCCTCGTTTTAATGCGGGAATATCCTTTGAGGATATAAGGAATTTGGATGGATGGTGTCTGATTTTTTTAAAGGACAAATGCAAGGCTCAGGAGCTTGAGTATCTTATCCTCTTTTTTGTAACTATTCAGTACTATGGGATATGCCTAAGTTTCCGCATTACCTTCTCGATAAACTCAATGCCATTATTTGCATAATGATACTGTCAATAAGTTTTTGAGACTAATTCATTAGGCGTGAATATATTCTTGCCATCTATGAATTAGGCCCTGAAGCAGTAATTATTCTCATCCAGCAACTTGAAGGGAGAATTCTGATATTGGAAGAGCGTCTAGATAAAAAAGTCAAAATAGCAATAAGAAACTCTCAAATGATTGTCTTTTCCACGATTTGCTTTGATTTCCAGTGGAAATCTGGGCAATACAAAAATATAAAGATTTTAAAAAAATTGCAAAATTGAAATGGTCCATTCCGGATATCCGGAATGAAAACTTATTCTTCCTCAGAGGGTGTTGGTATCTCAACTATCTCGGCATCCATGGCATTGTTCTTGACAGACTTTATGCCATTCATGCAGCCTGCTTTGGTCGCATAGCCCTGACCTGTTGCTACGATCTCTCCATTCTTTGCTTTGAGTCTGAACCTGTATTTTCCACTCTTGTCAGTATATACTTCAAATTTTGGCATATTCTCCCCCTTTTCAGTAAAACAATCTATTTACAATGTGCTACACATCAGCAAAACGCTGATCCGTTACTCCCATTAAATTCTTGTGCGGTTTGGCTTAAATACTTTTCGACCAGAAAGGTTGTGGGGCAAAAATAAGCAAAAACATCGTTTCTTCTTTTTTTAACCCTGAAAATGAACTTTATCAGAAACTAATTGTAGCTATAAGGCCATTACTTTTCATGGGAAAACTCAAAGATGTGGCTGTACAAACTATTAAAAGATGGAACGCTGAAGATGGTACATCTTTCAGTGCAGCTCTCTCATTCTATTTAATACTCAGTCTTCCTTCCTTACTTTTATTTTCATTGTCCCTGGGGGGAATGTTCTTGAAAGTGGAACGACTTCAGGCAACAATTATCGATTACGTTTCACCTTTTGCAGATGAAGAAATTATAAATTCATTAAACCTGCTCTTCCATCAATTACCGGAAACAAGTTCCCTGACATTTGGATTGATAATCAGTTTTTTACTTTTCCTTTGGAGTGCTGGCAACATCTTCTTGCAGTTCCAGAAAACGATCGATCATATGTGGGGAGTTTTGGATTCTAAAAAAGGATGGGGTCAAAGATTGTTCAAGAAACGTATCTCTTCATTTGTTGCGGTTTTTATTTTTAGCTTGTTGCTGATAATAAGCATTCTTGCAGAGATATTTTTAGTATTGATCTCAAACATGCTCACCATCATTCATCCGTTGCCTTTGGAGCTAATGCAATATATTTCCTCTATCGCAACCTTCTTCGTACTCATATTCTTTTTTATTTATCTTTATATGACCCTTCCTGAAAAGAAGGTCGGAATTAAGTATGTTGGCATAGGTTCATTTCTGACTGTCCTTTTCATCACCCTTGGCAAACATCTTTTTAGCTTATATATTTCATATAGCAATTTCACAACCGTTTATACGAAAATTGGTGCTTTTCTCGCGATCTTTTTGTGGTTGTATTATTCTTCCATTATCGTAACCCTAATGGCCGAATTTATCAAAATTTACTCTGATCTTGAACAATAAATTGTGTAGCCTGCAGACTCATCAGGATCTTAACCTTCCTTTTAATTGGTCAAACTTAGTTGAAATGCTATATTCAAAAAAACGTCATTTCTTCTCTTTCTGAACTTAAGAAAAATGAAAGTGATCATATCTATACTTAAAATAGAACGCCGAGGTTGGGATTCGAACCCAAGCACTCCGTTAGGAGAAACAGGTCTCGAGCCTGCCGCGTTTAGACTCCGCGGTATAAATACACCGTTGGATTAGTCCGCTCTGCCACCTCGGCACTGTTCTGTTTGATGGTGTTAATTGAATATATAAGTGTCGTGACCACTCCCGCGACTGAAGACTGTGGGCTTTCTCCACTACTAAGCCTCATTATCGTAAAAGCTATCAGAAATCGAAAAGGGAACTCTGGGCTTTTGTTTTATTCTGGTTCTGTGGTTCCGTTGCCTCGTCCTTTGAACTTGGTAGCTCTATGTGGCCGTATTCTCCGCCGCCGCCAGGGCGAATTATCACTTCACCGTTTCGAAATGCCATTATGGCATCCACTATTCTTTGGTCTACTATGCCAAGCTGTTCGGTTTTGCTATCAAGAAGGACTGCGACCTCGTTGCCGAATCTTTCTATAAGGGCTGTCCATGCCGAAGTCACACCTTTTGTGGTGATGCTGGCATGTCCGAGCGCCATCATTATTATCTCGGCAAGGGGGGCAAGGTGTATGTAATCAGGACGGTGGTCGGGATGTTCTGGCTGGTCCAGGTCTGCAAGTTCGTTCACTCTGTCTTGAACTCCCTTCTTGATCTGTCCTCTGCATTCGGAACATCTCCAGTTCTGCCTTATGCATTCCTCATGGGTATAATGGGTGTAACACTTTATGCACGCGGATTCGTTATATTTTCCTTCTCCCGGGAAGAATCCTACGTTCAGGGTCGCTTTATATCCTTCCTTGCGTAGTATTGCTTTTTCAAGTCCTTCAAAATCGATGCTCGGGACCTCGAATCTTGTGAATTCGCGTGCGAGCTTGTTGGACCAGGGGGAATGGGCATCGGAGTTCGTGAGGAAGGTAAGTCTGTGCAGCTCGCTTATGCGGTCCGCATAATCGCTGTCTGCACTTAATCCAAGTTCGAGGAAAGATATGTAGTCCGTCATGTCTCCATAGCAGCTTTCAAGGGAATCATGATATGCATAAAGGGCTGTCCAGGGTGTGAACGCATGGCAGGGGCCAATAAGGGCACCCACGTCCTTTGCTATCTGTGCTATTTCGCAGCCGTCAAGGCGCACCGTGGGACGACCATCAACGGCGAGGTTTCCATATTTCGACATGGCCTCTGCCAGTTCTTCGGCCTTGGATATCGATGGCAGGATCAAAAGGTGGTGTACACGGTCCTTATCCTCGATCTCAGTCGTGGGTATGAAATGAGTATCATTGATAGAAATAGTCTCATTGTCCGTAGCGGCTCCTTTGATCTCTTCAAGCCATTTTGGATGTATGCAGTCCCCGGTGGCAACAAGGTCAATTCCTTTTTTCCTTGCTTCAATAGAAATTGTTGACAGCTCCATATTCTTGGAGCATGCCATGGAATATTTTGAATGAATGTGGAGATCAGCATTGATCTGCATCAGACCATCTTACCCGATGTATCTTAGATCTTCATCTGAGGCAGTGTCTCTCAACATTTCCGGTTGCTGCTGCTGTTGCTGTTGTTTTGCTTCCATCAGGTTTGCAACGATCTTTTCCATATCCTTAGCTCTTTCTTCGAGTTCGCTGACATCTACTTCGATGCTCAGTATCTTGCTAAGTAATGCGAGGAGTGCCTGTGCACTTTTTGGATCGACAAGGTATCCTGAAGTAAGTCCCATCAAACATGCTGCCTTGATGTTCTTGAACATGCTGAGTCCGAGCAAAAGTCCGGAAGCGCCAACGATACCTCCTCCGGGTTCGTTTGGTTTGAATGTGACCTCATACTCTTTGAGCTCTGTCACCATTTCCAAATCATTGGAAGCGCCCATGACCTCATCAGTATGTGTCAATTGACCTGTGGGGTAGCCGCCAAGGGTGAATATCCTTTTCACTCCGAGTTCTTCAGCAATGTCAATGTAAATTGTACCTAGCTCGTAATGTCCTTCTGTGCTAGTGCTTTGATGATCGCCTGCAAGAAGTACTATGTCATTTCCGTTAGCTTTGCAAACGTATATCTCGTTATTGACGAGTTTGACAGTACTCTCTTCGTTCACCATTACCTGTGGTGGAAAATGGGGGGAATATATCTCAAATACCTTTTCAGCATCGAGCTTTTCAATAAGGTGGTCAACAACAAGTTTACCTACATGCCCGACTCCGGGGAGTCCTACAAGAAGTGTGGCATTCTCCAGTCGGATGTCTTCCTTAAGGCGAATTACGGTTGTTTCACGCATGTTCCATCTCCCGTTTTTTAGAGATTCGTCTATATTTCCCATAAGGATCAAGTGGAGAAAATCGTGCCGGAAGGGGATTGCCTGAGCTCTCACCACATTCCGGACAGTTGTCTTTCAGCGTATAATTATTGCATTGGGGGCATCTTCGAAGCTTATTTCCCAATGAAAATCACGCCTTTGCTGTTTCTATATGTCTGTGGAATATTCCTTTTCCGCCCTTCTTCTCAATGGTTTCGATAGCTTTTTCAGAAGCCTTCTTCAAAGCAGCTTCAGCGGTCTTGTACTCTGGTGCGATTACCTTGATCCTATATCTTGGTGCACCGGTGTAAGTGACATCTATCCTTACATCGTCCATTTTGACCTTTGCGGCTGCTTTCAATGCTTCCTTTATTAGCTCGATCCCATCAGGAAGGGTGCTTGTAAGGTCCACATATCCTGCGATATCTACGAATGGAAGTTTAATATTCTCTTGAGCGATACTGACTATCTTTTCAGCAAGTTCCTTGCTGATGGCAACGCCTTCGAAAGCCTCTTCGCCATTGATGGTAGCTTCTTCAAAAGCTATGTAGCAACTTCCGAACTCATCCGAAAGAGTCTTTGTTACTCCTTCCATCTCTTCCTGACTGGTGCCCATGTCCTCTGCTACGAACTGAAGCCATTTTGTAGCTTTCTGCTCGTTCTTCCAGTCCTGTATCTTTGCACGCTTCTGGTGTTCGTTCACATCTTTCAATGAAAGATCGATGTGACGTCGGTTTGGATCTACGTTCAGCACTTTGCAGACGATCTTTTGTCCTTCCCTTACGTAGTCACGAACATATTTTACCCAGCCGGCTTTGACCTCGGAGATATGGATGAATCCTTCCTTGCCTCCATATTCTTCAAGAGTGGTATAGGCCCCAAAGTCGACTACGTTCTTTACAGTACAAACTACAAAGTCGCCGCTTTCTGGCCAATTATTATTATCCATTCTACACCACTTTATTCAAGGACTTCCAGAATATGTGTTGTTATTGTTGACTTTCCACCGGTAGACTCCGCGAGTGTTCTTCCACAAACAAGGCAGGTCACCTTGCGGCTTGCACTACCAAAGATCACCTGTTCGTTAGAACAGTCGTTACATTTTACACGTAAAAATCTGCTTTTAGGGGTTGTCATGATTATCATTCCTTAAACTCGAATTTCTTTGCTCTGAAACATGGCCTCTGATGGGACTTGTTGCAAGTTGCGCAGCGGTATTTGAGCTGTACTCTCTTGGTTGGTTTGTCTCCTCCAGGAACCTTTGAGAACTTACCACTGTTTCCGATACCGGTCTGTCTCTTCTTCTGCCTTGCGATATGTGTCATTGCCGATGCTTTGCCTTTTTTCACTCTTTCTGCAATGTGTTCAGTGTGAGTTTTGCAGGATGGGCAATAAGTTCTGAACCTCTTTGGAATTTTCATTATTTACACCTTCTATCAATTTGAATTTATTATCTTTGTAATAAGATGAGCTGCGCCTCGTTTTACCAGAACGTTTGCGTTCATTGCGGGTAAAACAACAACATCTTCTGCATGAGTAGTATAATTTCGTTTATCTACGGCATTGAATGTCGGTAGGTCTTTCAATATTCGGACAACAAAGTATTCTTCATTTATATTCCTTTTGGCTATCTCTGACTTTCCATTGTCTTCAATAACGGCAGGAATTTCTGCGACTGCTACTTTTTGTCTCTCTTTGACAGTATCTGTAGCAACATTGTTCGCTTCCTGTATCCTTGTTTCTACCTTCTCTGCATTAGAACTTGCTGTCGGATCCAGTATAGGTTCCAGCAACTCTCCTCTTGCGACCTGTATTGCAAAAAGGGTTGTTTCATAGACCTTCTGCTCCTCAGGAAGGAGCTTGTCAATGTCCTGCTTTGGTGAGCTGCTTGAAAACGCATTCGAAGTCGCCCTCGATGTTATTTTGCGTATGCGCCTGATGAATATGGTCTCCACATCGTTGATGGCACTTTGAAGCTCATCTTCAAGGATCTTCGATTCGGGAGAACGCTGGTTACTTATCTGCCTTATCTCGCCTTCCAGTTCATGGATGTATTTGTCCACAAGGCCATAGAAACCAAGGGGTAATCCTCTTAATGCGGAACTGTTCTCTTCACGGAGTATGCTCTTAAGCTCATTACGGTCCATATTCTGCTGCACCTCTGCACATTAGGTAGATAGCTGCATATTCCGGTAGTTCCTGCACACCTTCTTCAACATAGAGGTCCTTACCTTTCATCTGTACGGCAAAAGGTCTTATCACTTTTAATTTTACCGGCTTGTCCGAAAACACAACGGCATCGTTCAACGGGTCAAACTCCTCAAGCTGTGCGATGGACAACGATGTGACCCGCATCCCCGATTTCCCATGCAGTGATCCCGGAAGCCGAATAAGGCGCTTTATATCTCCTGTGACCGGCTCATCCACACTTGCAGAAAGCTCTGTGACCGATCGCTCGGCAAGTGTCTGTATAATATCCTTGTTCACACGTGACAAAGCTTCCATATTTCCTTTTTTGAGCAGATCTACCTGGGTCTCGTCCCTTAATATCTCCACTATCTGCCTTGATGTTTTCTTCCCGATCCCCTTGAATCCGGTAAATAGTTTTTCCGCATCCTCTTTTGCTGCCAGTTCTCTCAGGTATGCTATCATATGATGGTTTATCTTTCCACCCCAACCTCCGTCATCTTCTGACGGAAATACGTTCATTCTGGCCTTCTCACTGCCTGCATCTCCACTAATACCTTTTTTTACAAATATTTTATCAAGGTTCAGTCCTCTTCCGCTGATATAATCCACTATCTCCCTTCTTTCTGCACTTTCAAGGGAGAGCACACGCGGATCACTTATGTGGAAGTGATACCCCCTTCCTCCTGAAAAGACCGCCCCTATGTCCTCTTCCTTGAACCCGAAGTCGTCTGTCAGGAGGTCATAGAGCTTCAAGGTTTCCTTTTTGACATGTTCGAGCATATCAGAATATGAATTGGGTGCACCCGGAATATGGTCTGCATCAAGGTCAAATATAAGGTCTGCAGCCAGCCAGTGCTTTTCTTTCATGGTCGGTGCGTTCGGATACGTATAATATGCAACGGAATAATATACATGAGCAGGTGCCATTCCTGTAAGATAATCCTCAATCTCGCCTGCAGAACCAAATGCCTTATGCCTTCTCATCACGGTTTCCGGCATCTCGTCAAAAGAAATAACTCCCCATTCTCTCTCTGGCAGCCTTGCAGGTAGATGAATTTCAGCGGTTCTGTAATATTCCTGGAATTTCGATTTGAGATAATGTTTGGTTTTGAGATCCATGTATCATTTTCCAATAATTCGGTGATCGTTGGTTTCAACCAATTGATGCATTAATACTATTTCTTTATTGCTTAATCTGTATCATCTCTGATAATTTCAGATGATCTCGGATGGATAAACCTTAAGTCCGGTCGGAAGGTATAAGCACCTATGAAACAGGAGATGACGAGTGCAGATGTAGCTGCTCTTGTATCTGAACTTGGCGATGGGGAAGGTTCCCTTATCGATTCCAAGATCGGGAAGATATATCAGCCGGCACCGGATGAGATCAGGATAAATCTCTTTATATTTGGGAAAGGTCGGGACAACCTGGTGATAGAGGCAGGCAAAAGGGCACACATGAGCAATTATGTGCGTGAAAGCCCTAAAACCCCGCAGTCTTTTCCAATGCTACTTAGAAAACATATCCTCGGTGGAAGGATAACTTCTATAAAGCAATATGATTTTGACAGGATAATCGAGATCGGCGTAATACGTGGGGGTATTGAGACCATCCTCGTCTGCGAACTGTTCTCGCGTGGTAATATTGTCCTTTTGAACAGTGACAGGAAGATCATCCTGCCTATGAAACCCGTTACCTTCAGGGGCAGGCGTGTTCGCAGTGGCGAGATCTATGAATATCCTGAAGCGCAACTAAGTCCTCTTGATGTCGATGCTAATGTAATGTCCGAGCGTTTCCTTTCTTCTGATTCAAATGTTGTCAGAACGATCGCGACAAGTTATAATCTCGGTGGGGTCCTTGCAGAAGAGGTCTGTTTAAGGGCAGGTGTGGACAAGAATACCTCTGCAAAGGATGCAAGTCCTGAGGAAGTGGCTGCACTCAGCAAAGCTGTTACAGACGTTTTTGCTCCGATAGTCAAGCATGAACTAAGACCCTGTATCATAAAGAAGACTGTGAAGGACGAGTTACAGGCAGTGGATGTGCTCCCTCTGGAGCTTATGCAATACTCCGATGCTGAAAAAGAATTTTACCCTTCGTTCAATAAGGCTCTCGATGAATTCTTTGGTAAAAAGGCATCAGAAGTGGTCATAGAACAGGTAGTTGCTAAAAAGAAGGAAAAAGAGGACGTATTTGAAAGACGTCTGAGGAAACAGCAGGAAGCTATACTGAAATTTGAAAAGGATGTGGCTAAGTACACACTGATCGCCGAAAGCATCTATGGAAATTATCAGACAGTAGAAGAGGTTCTCTCTGTTCTCGAAGCTGCCCGGGCCAAGGGCTATTCCTGGAAAGATATCTGGGACACTCTTAAGAAAGCAAAAGATAGCCTTCCAGCAGCGAAGGCTGTAGTAAGCATCGATCCAGCGGAAGGGAGTGTGGTAGTAGATCTTGATGTCGTAAATGCGAATATCAATGTTCGCAAGACCATTCCTCAAAATGCTCAAATGTATTATAATAAGGCCAAGAAGATCAGCAAAAAGCGAGACGGGGCCTTGATAGCTATCGAAGATACGAAAAGAGCAATGCTAAAGCGGGAACAGAAAGTTTCTAAAAGGCGAAAGGCCGTCTTCAAGAAGCACTGGTATGACCGGTTCAGGTGGTTCTTCTCATCCGATGGTTTCCTTGTTATCGGTGGAAGGGATTCTGATACGAACGAGGAGATCGTGAAGAAGTATATGGAAAAACGCGATATTGTTTTCCATACTCAGGTTCCCGGAGCTCCGATAACTGTAATTAAGACCGAAGGTAAGGATATTCCTGAAACTACTCTCGAAGAAGCGGCAAGGTTTGTCGTATCTTATTCAAGTGTCTGGAAATCCGGGCAGTTCAGTGGGGATTGTTACTGGATAAAGCCTGAACAGGTATCAAAGACACCTGAATCCGGTGAGTATCTTAAAAAAGGTTCTTTCGTCATTCGGGGTGAACGTAATTATTACAAGGATGTCCCTGTTGGTGTTGCCATAGGTCTTGACCTGGGTGCAGAGACGCGTGTTATCGGTGGACCTTTGTCTGCGATACAGAGCAATGGGAAGTATGTGATAGAGGTCATGCCCGGCAAGTTCAATCAGAATGATATTTCCAAGAAGTTATATCGTATGTATGTCGATGAGCTGAAAGACCCTTCCTTTGTCAAACAGATCGCATCACCTGACAGAATTGCAAGAATGCTTCCTCCGGGTGAATCGGATATCAGGAAATAACGGTTTCCGGTATGGATATATGTTCTGGAAACAATATTGGGTATTATCATGAGGGTAACAAAAAGAGACCTGAAACACAACAGGGAAGGGGAGATCTCCCTGACCCCGGAAACGCTTGATGATCTGTGGCACCTGAAATATATCATCGAGAAGGGTGACCTGGTCTTTTCTCTCACTAAAAGGAAAGCGGATACTGCGGCCGATAAGCTCAGGCCCGAAAAGGCCGAGAAGAAGACCGTACGCCTCGGCGTGAGGGTCGAGGATGTTGAATTCCATAAATTCTCTAACCGTCTACGGGTCCATGGTCTTATTGAACATGGAATGGATGCGGGTTTTTATCATACGTTGAACATTGAAGATGGTACGAACCTTTCCATCACAAAATACTGGAAAAAGGATCAGTTAGAACGTGTTAATGAAGCGGAAGCATCTTCCAAAAGACCCAAGGTCATTCTCGTGGCAATCGAAGAAGGGGATGCGGACATTGGTTTTGTACGTCATTATGGAATTGAGGTATACTCTCATATAACTCAGTCTTCCGGTAAAGGGGAAGGCACGCTTCGAGAAGTGTTCTTCAGTACTATTCTCGACCAGTTGACCCATGCAATGAGTGGAACTGAGTCGGTGGTAGTTTCAGGTCCTGGTTTTACTAAAGATGATTTCATGAAGTATGCATCGTCTAAGAACTCGGATCTTGTAGCAGGTATCCTTGTTGAGGATACTTCTTCCATAGGCATGTCCGGCTTCCAGGAAGTTCTTCGAAGGGGTGCTGTCGACCGTATCATGGAAGAGTCAAGGATCGCAAGGGAATCCTCTCTCATGGACAGCCTCTTAAAAGAGATAGCAATTGATGGCAAGGTTGCCTATGGTATGGATGAAGTGAAGCAGGCAATCGATTTCGGTGCTGTGGTAACTCTTCTGGTTGCTGATGAGATGCTTCGTCTTGAGAGGGAATCCGGCAACATTGACGGTCTTATACAGAAAGTTGAACGTGCACAGGGGAAAATGGTCGTTTTCAGCACAGAATTCGAACCCGGTCAAAGATTACATTCACTTGGTGGAATTGCAGCGATCTTGCGATTTAAGATATGAGAGTTTCGCAAGCATTCCACATTTATTTTTGTAAGGACGGTCTTTCGATATAATCAAGGCATAGCAGTTCCTTTCCGTCCATATATATGCGTACGGTTCCGCCGGATTCTGATATCGTTACTGATATGGCGAAGGTGTCTCTTGTAATGGCTGCAGCTGAGACATGTCGCCCTCCCAATCCTTGTTCTATGTCTATATCTTTAGCATCGACATCGAGGTATCTGCCGGCAGCCTGAACAATACCTTCTTTTGAAATAACGAACACACCATCAAGAAGTGCGAACTCCTTTACTGATTCCCAGTTCTTCTTATCCCGCAGGTTGCGATGTTCGTCCTTGTGTCCTGCGTAAGGGTTGAGTATCATCTGGTGGGAACGCTGCAATACTTCTTCGATATCTCCCAGAATGAATGCCGTTCCTATCTTATGACCCTCTCTTCCAGAGGCTGCAATGTCAAATGCAATTGCCAAAGCTGCACGCATGACCTCGGGATCGACCCTTTCTTCACATTCCTGAAGGGTTCTAATGAGCGGGCTTTGTGATACCTCGTGGGTTACAATGGCACCGGACTCTCTGGTCTGTATGATGCCTACGATAGTTCCTGTTCGAAGCTCACCTATGATATGTTCGATGGCAGCAGCCTGTTCTATATGTTGGGTATTGCTGCTGGCCTCTCTTGCCATTGGTTCAAGGATGTTCTTCAGTCTCCCTTCGTGTTCCTGGCTGTCAGATATGAGGTTGTCGATGATACTTTTTTGGCGACGTGGTACATAATATATGGGGATATTGGTCTCAATACCCGCAAGGTCAAAATCTCCGGATACTATTATGGCAGGGGAGCAGAGTTCTTCTGCGATCTTGATCGCATGTTTTGCTAGAATTCCTGTTGTGTCCATAGTACCCATATCATTCCTCTAAATTACGAAATCATTGTGTATTATTTATTATGTACATTCCTGATATATATATATATTATAGTCAAAACAATTACTTAAATTAATTTGACAGTAATGTTTAACTGGTATATATGTTTAATTCTTATTATGTCAAGACTATTTATTGCGGTGGACCTTCCGTCTTCTGTACGTGGGGAACTTATTGATGTCCTTTCTTCATTCGAGGGGTTTAAGCTGAAGCTTGTTTCTCCTGAACTTATACATATTACCCTTAAGTTCCTTGGTGAGGTTTCAGATGATATGATGTCGGATATTGCATCTTCATTGGATGGTATTGAATGCATGCCATTTAATGCGAATCTCAAAGGAGTTGGTGTTTTCCCCAACCTCCGCTCTCCAAGGGTCGTCTGGCTTGGTGCTGAAGGGAATTTCAAGCAACTCCATGAGGATGTGGAAGCCAGTCTTTCAAGGTTCGATCTCGACAAGGATAAAAGGAAATTCACTGCACATGCAACTCTGGGACGTATCAAGTTCATGCCTAAAGAACAGATGGATGGTTTCTTAGCTGTACTTGATAAGCTTAAAGAGGTGGACCTTGGGGAAATAACGGTCGATAAGGTATTTTTGAAGAAAAGTACCCTTACTCCTTATGGTCCTGTTTATGAGACAATGCATGAGGTCTTGTTAGGGCGAAAATAAACTATATGCAAAAAGAAGTGGGGCGTGGTATCTCATGCCCCTTCCATGTTAGTTCTCTGTATTTTCGTATGTTGTGAATCCACTGGACCGAAGTATCCTTTTATCGGATGTGATGATCAGGCATTCGATACCTTCAAGGCTTTCAATAAGCTCCAATCCTTCCTTTTCACCGAGTACGAACACTGTGGTTGCGAGTGCATCTGCATCCATTGTGGTCTCTGCGATAACTGTTGCACTTATGAGTCCCTGGGATGAATATCCTGTTCTTGGGTCGGATATGTGGGATACTTTTGCAGCATCACTGAAATATCGTTCATAGTTCCCACTTGTGGCAACAGCCATGTTCTCCAGTTGCATGACCGCTATGAAATCGCCTTGTTTTTCAGGGTTCTGTAACCCTATGGTCCATTTGCTTCCATCTGGTTTTGTGCCTATGTAACGCCCGTCTCCGCCGGCATCTACAAAGCAGCTTTCTATTCCGCCATCGATAAGGGACCCTATTGCCTGGTCAACAGCATACCCTTTTGCTATACCTCCAAGAACTATCTTCATTCCGGGGTCTGTGGAGATGGTATTTCCTTCAATGACTATCTTTTTGTAGTCAACAAGTTCCAGGGTGGTGTCTATCTCTTCCTGGGTTGGGGGCTGGTAAGTTCCACCGGGGCTGAACTTAGCTGACCACAGGTCGAGTATCGGTTTTATTGTTATGTCAAATGCACCGTTGCTTATGTTGGAGTAATATGTGGACCGGTCAATTACGAACAATAGTTCCTCTGAAGCGTCTTCGAGTCTGTTGTTCTCATTTAGCATATTGAGTTGGCTGTCATTCTTGTAGCTGCTCATTATTTCGTCTGTTTGTGCAACTCTTCCAAAAGCTTTGTCCACAGTTTGTACCGCATGCTCTGTGTCGGAATCATAAATTGCAGCTGTAACTGTAGTGTCCATTATACTGCGACTATCTGTATAGAAGATCTGGTCATTTTGGGACAAATCAGTCTCTTGATTGTTATATAGGTGTGGAAGGGATATTGAAACTATAACGATTAATACAAACAATAAAGCCGTTCTCATGTCCATGGTTTAGGGATAGATGTGCTTGATATTAAGCTTATTTCGAAACATATAAATATTGGCAATCAATGATTCTGGCAATTATATTAATCCGTTAGATGTTAATTATTATTCATTTAGGAAGTGTCAGTATGAGTGATTCTAATGTAGGAATAGCCTCGGGAGGTATTGTTGGGAAGGACAAATACCTTGCAGTTGCTATCCATCAGATCATTGAAGAGTATGGCTGGAAAGGGATTGAGAAGAACTTTGGTGCTGATCATAATATGATCTATGTCAAGTCTGGTTCTTTATTGGACAAGATCGAAGTGAAGGCACATAAGGTTGGAAATCGCCTGGATGTTAGCTTTTTGGGTATAACTCCAAAGAAAGGACTTTTAGACAAAATTTTCGATTTTAATGTGCGTGAGATTCCAAAAAGCTTTGAGCTGCACAAGTATGTTTCCGATGACATGAACGTCCTGGAGAAACAGCACTTATCGACCATCATTGAGGTCGTGCTCAAAGAGTTGGAGGACGTGGCGCAGGATAAATGAGGGGTTTTTATGGCAAGGTTAGAGATAATTCTATTAGGAGCTGCTATTTTCATCTTTGCTTTTGCAGGTGTTTTTGCCGGCATGGGGTATAGTGGGAATGAAGCTATTGCTACTCACTATATGACTGAGGGAGAATGGTCCGATTCAAGCTGTGGTGGTTGTCACTTTACAGCACCTGACCATGTGGCTACCAATACCCATATCCAGAGGGATATCGGGGAATGGGATCCACTGACCAATTTCAATATCGAGGCCGAAGGTGAGGATGAATGGGTGAAGAAGTTTGGTGCTTATCATCCAGGTGGCGGAGAGCTTGAAGCGTATGGTGTGGATGCAGATTGTATGATCTGTCATGAACAGTATGGCGAATATGATTTTGATGCTCGTGCTGAGTTGTTTGCTGCAGGTGATTTTGAAACCGCGAATGCTGCAGCAATGGAAGCTGCAAATGTTAAGGTGCAACAGGATACTATCCGTAAGATCACTTACGTAGGAAATGCTGTGACCCCATTGCCATTGTTGTTATTATTCCACGACTCTGTTAATGGTGCACCTGTCAAGGAATCCTGTTCTGATAATTGTCATGTTACAAATGTGGAGACCACTGCTGTTACATGGGCATCAGAGGATTATCATAAATTCGATGCACATGCAGATGTCAATTGTGTAGAATGTCATGAGATATCCCAGTCCAGTATGTTCGTTAAGCAGGACCTTGAAAATATTCATGAGGTCGAGGCAGAAACGAAGAGCTGTGATGATCCTGGTTGCCATGAAGGTATTTCACATGGACCTATAGTCGATGCACACGAGACCGTGGCATGCGAGTCCTGTCATATTCCAGCCCTTCCAGGCGGAGATCTTGGTGGTGTGACTCCACTTGCTTCATTTGACTGGTCGAATGGGGGAAGGGTAGATTCCTATAAGGATGATAGCTTCGAACCGGTTCTTGCATGGTCCAATGGAATTGAAGGGCATGAGTTGCCTGCCACTGATGGTAGGGGCGAAGATGGTGTTCTTCTTGAACCGTTCAATGTTGTGACGGGTATCTGGTGGGATGCCGGCATTAACAGTGAGATCGTCAGTTCACCGGATACCAGCAATGAGGTAGGTGATGCGATACCTGTGTCAGATGTTAAGGCTGCAGATTCCAATGATAATGGTGTTGTAACTGCTGATGAGATGAGAAGCTTTGATGGTGACATCGATGGTAATGCAGATTATCCAAATGCGGTTCTTAGAACAGTTGAGCTTTACTACAAGCTGAGCCATAATATCGCAAGTTCGGAAGTAGGTCTGGCAGATCCTCTTGCTTGTGCGGATTGTCATGGTTCAACTGCAGATGCTATCGATTGGGAGTCCATTGGGTTCATTTCGGATCCTGCAGAGACCGACCCTCCAACTGATTTCACATTAAAGGATATTGGCGTGACCATTCCTGGAGCAAAGCCTCCTGAGGTTGAAAGGGAGCCTGCTTTCTAAGGAGTTGATTGTCGTGACAAATGTATATGTTATGGAAAAGATCCCTGAAAAGATCATAATTCCCCTGAAACAGCACGATGGGTGTCTTTGTACACCTCTTGTGAACAAAGGGGATATGGTGTCAATGGGACAGAAGATCGGGGAGTGCGAATGTTATGATTCGGCTTCCATCCATTCAAGTGTTTGTGGAGAGGTTATCTCTATCGAAGAGGCTGCTAATCCGAATGGAACTAAAGTGAACAGTGTTATCATACAGCCGGCTGAAGCTGTCGAATGTGTTGATCTTACACCTGTAAAGGATGTTTCTGCATCAAAACTCGTTGATGTGATCAAGGATGCTGGTATCGTAGAACACTATGGTACTCCTACACATAAGGTCCTGAGGCCGGAAGGGAAGCAGATCGATACAGTTCTGATAAACGCAACTTCTTCGGAATGGATTGGCGGGCACTATGATACATCTGCACAGTATGCCTCCCAGATGATCGATGCTTTGAAGTTGCTAATGAAGGCCGCAGGGGCTTCAAAAGGTGCGGTTGTGCTAAGAAATGATGACCTTGAGTCAATTAATGCTTTTGACCACCTGAGAATCGATGGTAAGTTGTTGACAGTTGCTCCTTTGATGGGTAAGCGAAAACTCAGCTATTACTTCAAGGACATGGGCTCAGATATCATAGTGGTTTCCCAGGAACGCATTTATGGTCAGAAGATCCTTGACCTTTTGACCTATAATCTGACCGGAAGAAGAGTTTCTTTCTGTTGTGATCCTACTGATGTAGGTGTTGCTATCTGTGGTGTGAAGTCTGCAAAGGCATTGTATGATGCAGTGCACGAAGGCAGACCGTACATAGAAACAGTAGTTTCCGTTTCCGGCAAGGTCAATAGCCCAAAGAAGATCCTTGTTAAGATCGGTACTCCTTTCAAGGATGTTATTGATGCATGTGGTGGTTACATGGGTGAACCGGGCAAACTCATTGCAAATGGTGCTGTCACAGGTGTGGCACAGTATACTGATGATGTCCCGGTTACCAAGATGACAACTTCTATTACGGTCCTGTCCGCAGATGAGGTCATAAGGGACGTGTCAATTGACTGTACTCACTGTGCAAGATGTGCGGATGTCTGTCCTGTGGACCTTATTCCAAGCAGGATAACTGCTTTTGCAGACCGGGGTCGTTTCGATGAGTGTCGCCAGATGAATATTTTGAATTGTGTGGAATGTGGCAGATGCTCAGCTGTCTGTCCTTCCAAGATACATTTGTTACAGCTTATCAGATATGCAAAGAATTCCATTGAGAATGCATATGAAGACCTTTCTTCAAAGGAATCTCCTGCGAATCTGAAATTAGGCTGCGGCTGTAGCGGAGGTAACTAATATGACCTTTACGATCTCAGCTCCACCTCATAAGAAAGAGAATATCACTTTTAAGAAGATAATGTGGGCAAAGGTCCTTGCTCTTATGCCTGTAGTCCTTTTGTCCGTATATTTGTTCGGTCTTCCTGCCATAGGGCTGGTGGCTGCAAGTATCTTTGCAGCGATAGCGACCGAAGCAGCTATACAGAAAGCATTTGGCCAGAAGATAACTATCGCCGACGGACATGCAGTGTTGATCGGTCTGATGGTAGCTATGATAATTCCACCGGAAGTTCCCCTCTGGATCCCTATGATAGGTACTGTTTTTGCTGTTGGTATTGGAAAGCATGCTTTTGGGGGCATTGGCTCCTATGTTTTCAATCCAGTCCTCGCTGCATGGCTTTTCCTGTCGTTGGCATGGGGTTCAATAATGGCTCCTACCTCCTATCCTCAGACAAGTGCCTTATTTGAGCTGGTTCTTGAGAACGGGGCAGGAGTAATAGCTGGCGTGTCACCTTTCTTCATTTTACTTGCAGGTGCAGTCCTTATCTTCCGTAGGTACATTGAATGGAGAATTCCTGTGGCTTTCTTTGTGACAACTGTACTGCTCGCATTCTTACTGGGTGACAGTCTGTCCTATGTTATTCTTGGGGTTGTAGTGTTTGGTGCTCTTTTCATAGCAACCGATACTTCAACTTCACCCACGACAAAGAACGGTCGTGTGATCTATGGTATCGTTTGTGGTGTTCTTGTAGTTGTATATGGACATTTTGCAAACTATGTGGATGGGACTTTCTATGGTCTGTTCCTTGCAAACTGCGTTGCTTCACTGATCGATAACAGTACCCTTCCGGCATCATATGGTACCGAGACATTCTTACAGCGTAAGTATAGGAGTATTGTTTCAAAGATACCTTTCAAGGACCGACTGGAGGTGTTCTTAGATGACTGATTCCAACAAAGACATTGTAATAATTATAGGCAAATTGGTATTGATCTCGGTCATTGCTTCAGCCCTTCTGGCTGTGACCTTTGTGCCTACGAATGAACAATTGAAGAAGAACTATGCAGAAGCAAGGACCTCTACTCTTGCAGAGATCATGCCCTCCGCAGCAGAGTTCGAGGCAGTATATGGTGACACTGTCATAAATGATGAAGGTGACAAGGAGATCCTTTATTATCGTGCAAAGGACAGTTCCGGTAATCTCGTAGGGTATGCTTTCTTCAGAAAACAAGTGGGATCTCAGGGACTGATCGAAGTGGCGGGCGGTGTTGACTCTTCGTTCAATGCAATCACCAGTATAGGTATTATGTCACACACTGAGACTCCTGGACTTGGTTCTAAGATTGCTGAAGACCCCTTCAAGAGCCAGTTCACCGATGTGAAGGTTGCAGATCTCAGCCTTTCAAAGTCAGGTGGAGCTATTGACTCTATCACAGGTGCTACGACATCCTCGCAGGCAGTAATAGATGCCCTGAATGAACAGGTTGGATACATTAAAGTGGCAGAATCCTAAACGGAGGTTAGATATGGATCCCTTAAGTGAATTTATTCGTGGAATTACAAAAGATAATCCTGTATTTGGTCTGGTATTGGGTCTCTGTCCTACATTGGCAGTTACCACGTCCATTGACAATGCGATCGGTATGTCCGCAGGGACAGCATTTGTTCTGATCTGTTCCAACCTTATGGTCTCAGGTCTGAGAAAGCAAATACCTGCTTCTGTGAGATTACCGATATTCATTTTGATAATAGCAACATTCGTTTCCATTGTAGATATGGTCATGGAAGCCTATTTCCCGTCGATGTTTGCGGCATTAGGCGTGTTCATTCCCCTGATCGTTGTGAACTGTATCATCATCGGTCGTGCGGAAGCTTATGCTAATAAGAACAATATGTTCTACTCATTGATCGATGCGCTGGGAAGTTCAGCAGGTTTCCTTCTTGTACTGGTGCTTATCGGTGGAATAAGGGAGCTTCTCGGAACCGGTGGCATCGCGATCTTTGGAACTCAGCTTGTAAGCATTCCTATCAATCCGATAACCTTTATGATACTGTCACCGGGAGCATTTTTGACAATAGGTATTCTCATGGCAATAGTAAATCACATAAGAGCAAAGAAGCTTGCACGGGGTGGCTAATATGGCTGCTGATGTAAGTCTTTTACAGATATTCATGGATGGTGTGTTCATCAAGAACTTCCTTATCATACAGTTCCTTGGTCTGTGTTCCTTTGTAGGTGTGACCAAGGATACAAAGAGTGCTGCGGGCATGTCCGGAGCTGTCATTTTCGTAATGACGCTGGCAGCGACCGTGTCCTTCCTTATCTATAACTTTGTACTTGTTCCACTAAAGCTAGAGTTCCTTGATCTTATTAGCTTCATTGTGGTAATTGCAGCACTTGTACAGCTTGTAGAGTTCGTTGTAAGGAAGAATGTGCCATCACTCTATCGTTCACTCGGTATCTTCCTGCCTCTTATTACGACAAATTGTGCAGTTCTCGGTGTAGTATTGCTCAATGTTCTGAATGAATACTCTTTCATACAGAGTGTCGTTTTCGGTGTTTCAGCAGGTATTGGTTATGCCCTGGTAATGTTGATGATGTCCGGTATCAGGGAAAGGACTACCCTTGTGAACGTTCCGTCATCAATGCGTGGTTTACCTCATGCGTTCCTTATTGCGACAATGCTGTCCATGGCATTCGTTAACTACTTTGGAGTGATCGCCTTATGAGTCTGACTACATTGGTAATTCAGGCAATGGCCACCCTTGGTGGTCTTGGTCTTGTTATAGGTATCATGCTGATCGCGGCATCAAGGCTGTTCAAGGTCGAGACGAATCCTCTTGTAGAGGAAGTTGTTGAGATCCTGCCAGGTGCAAATTGTGGTGCCTGTGGTTATGCAGGATGTGCGGACTTTGCGGAGAAGGTCGTTGCTGAAGATGCACCTCTTGACGGGTGTCCTGTTGGAGGTTTTGAGACTACCAAGGAGATCGGTGTTATCATTGGTCAGGAAGTTTCAGAATCCGAAAAGGAATATCCATATGTCAGATGTGGTGGTGGTATCCGCTGTGTCGACAGGTTCGATTATGTCGGTATTGAAGATTGTACTGCGGTCATTATGCTTTCAGATGGTGAAAAAGGCTGTAATTACGGCTGTATGGGCCGTGGTACCTGTGTTCGTGCGTGTCCATTCGGTGCTATTTTCATTGATGAGAACCGCCTTCCATCTGTGAACAAGAACCTCTGTACAAGTTGTGGTCTTTGTCTCGCAGCATGTCCGAACGATATACTGATGTTTGCAAAGGACTCTGAGCAAGTTCATGTCCAGTGTAATTCACATGACAAAGGAAAGATCGTAAAGGCTGTCTGTGAAGTCGGATGTATTGGCTGTAAGATATGTGAGAAGAACTGTCCTGAAGATGCTATCAAGGTCACAAATTTCCTTGCAGAGGTCGATCAGGATAAATGTACTGCTTGTGGTATTTGTGTTGAGAAATGTCCACAGAAATGTATTGAAATGAGATAAGAGGTGAGTTGAATGACATATAAGACTTCTATAGGGCTCAATGAGAACATTGTGGCAGTATTGTGTTATCTTGGATTCTGGATGACCGGCGTTTTATTCCTTTTCGTTGAAAAGGAGAATAAGTTCGTTCGTTTCCATGCAATTCAGTCAGCAATGGTCTTCATGGTCCTTACTGCAATCGTCTTCCTCGTTGGATGGGTTCCATACGTTGGCTGGTTACTTGCAGATTTTGCAGGTTTCTTTTCCCTTTTCCTTTGGGCATTGTTCATGTTCATGGCATGGAGGGGTTCAAGGCTCAAAGTACCTGTCATTGGAAGGATCGCATACAACTATGTTTACCAGTGAGTCCGGATCTTTCCGGTCTCAATTTCAATTTTCATGTGCATCTTGCACATGACCTTTGTTTATTTTTTATGAACTATGGTCTTTCTCACGAAAGATTAAAAAGTATTATCAACCTTATTCCTGCATCGTTAATCCAATTCGCAATTGAATGGAGGGTTCTAAATAAAAGAAGAGATATGGATCGAAAAATACAGGCCTTTTAAGCTTGAAGATGTCGTAGGTCAAAAAGAGACAACTGAAAGGCTGATATCCTATGTAAGGTCTGGAAATCTTCCTCACTTATTGTTCTCAGGTCCTCCGGGAGTAGGCAAGACCGCCACTGCAGTCTCAATTGCAAGGGAACTTTTTAAAGATGACTGGCGTGAGAACTTCACAGAGCTTAATGCATCGGACGAGCGTGGTATCGATGTGGTCAGGACCAAGATCAAGAATTTTGCTAAAACCTCTCCTATCGGTGGTGCGAATTTCAAGATAATCTTCCTTGATGAAGCCGATGCATTGACCTCTGATGCACAATCCGCTTTGCGCCGTACAATGGAAAAATATACAAGTAACTGTCGTTTCATTCTTTCCTGCAATTACTCTTCAAAGATAATCGAACCAATTCAGTCAAGATGTGCAGTTTACAGGTTCCGCCACCTTGCAGATGATTCCGTTGGTGAAAGATGTCGCCATGTGGCTGAAAAAGAGGGTCTTACCATCGCCGATGATGGGATGGATGCTTTGAAGTATGTTGCACAGGGTGACATGAGGAAAGCAATAAATGCACTTCAGGCTGCAGCATTGTTCGATACCACCATTCACAAGGATGCGATCTATAGAATAACTGCGACCGCTCATCCGGAAGAGATAGCCGAACTTTTGAAAATAGCTCTTTCAGGAAACTTCATATCTGCACGCAAGAAACTTGATTCTCTAATGCTCGAAAAAGGTCTTTCAGGGGAAGATGTTGTGGTGCAGATATATCGTGCCATCTTTGATATGGATGTTTCCGGTAAGAAACTGGTGGCCTTGATGGATATGATCGGTGAGGTAGATTTCAGGCTCACTGAAGGTGCCAATGAAAGGATACAGCTCGATGCTCTACTGGCTCATTTTGCACTGGCAGAGGAGCAATAAGGAATGCCTTTCGAAGAGCAGTTAATTGAACTTCTTGTAAGCATCCCTTCCTGGTTTGCAACTATCATCCTGAGTGCTCTGCCTATTTCTGAGCTACGTGGTTCAATTCCGATAGCTATTGGTGTCTATGGGCTAGGTCCCATCGAAGCCTACTTTTTAGCGGTGTTGGGAAATCTCATCCCTGTGATCCCGCTTTTACTTTTTCTGGAGCCGGTTTCAACCTTTCTGAGACGGTTCAAAGTAGGGGATGTGTTCTTCACATGGCTTTTCACAAGGACACGTCAAAAGCATTCTGAACGTATGGAAAAGTATGGGCCACTTGCTCTGACGCTGTTCGTTGCCATCCCCTTACCGGTCACAGGTGCCTGGACCGGTTGTGCAGCAGCGTTCGTATTCGGGATAAAGTTCAGGCAAGCTTTGCTGGCTATATTTGCAGGATTGTTGATCGCCGGAATTGTGGTTACTCTTGTAACTCTGGCTGGAATGGGTGCCCTTGAGATATTGAATTAAAAAATAGTGGGGAGGTTCAATTGCGTGGCTTTGTGATCATTTCGTAAGCCAGTTTTATATCTTCCTCTTTTACTGTTTTTCTTCCTGCATGGTTGGCGTATATTATTGCTTCCTTTGAAATTTTGATCCCGTATGCTTCTATTATTTCCAAAAGGGCGGTTGCTGCAGGTTCACTAACTCTTTCTGCATCTGCACTGCGTATCAATCTTTCTACGGAAGCCAATGGTAGTATTGTCATTCTTTAATCCCCTTATTTCTTTCTTATCGCTTTTTAATTGAATATATGCTCTTGATTTGGATAATTATATATATATACGTTTGTATTATAAAAAAAGCTGCGTATGCTTGTTCTTTCTAATATTCTGGCTCGTAATATCTGTGGGTGTATCTTATTTATGGAAGAAATGCTTAGATTATGTGTACTGTCTCACTAAAAAGGGAGAATATTATGGATGAGAAATATGCGCCTCACATTGAGGAACTAACAAAGGCGCTTGCTAATGTCGATAGGTCCAAGGTCGAAGATGAATTTAATTTGCTGATCAATTATCGTGTTCCTATCAGTGAAGCAAAACGTACGATACTGAAAAAATTCCGATCATTAGACTCTGTGACGACTGATGTCAAAGACCTTTCTATAGGTGACAAAGGAGTGTCCCTGGAGACTCGCATCCTTAATATTGGTGAAAAGACCGTTGATCTGAAAGGTGAAAGAACTACCATATTTTCTGGTGTTCTTGCGGACAGGTCTGGATTATGTCCTTTTACGTCATGGAAACAACTCGTATTGAATGCCGGGGATGCGGTGCGGATAAGTAATGCAAGTGTCAAGAACTGGCATAATCGTGCGGAAGTGAGTATCAGTGCTTATTCCGAGGTCATATTACTGGATGATAGTTCTCTTCCGGACATTTCTGAATTGTCTGTTACTCCTGTAAAGAAGCTCATCGATGTAGGTCCTTCTGATCTTTTTATTAGTTCGGTGGCTGCGATCATTGACCTGTATCATCGAAATGTGGAAGTAAAGGGTGAAGATCTTACCATCATTGAAGGTGTTCTGGCTGATGAGACCGGTAGGTTGCCTTTTGTCTCGTGGTCTCCTCTGGATGGTATGGATATCGGTTCGATGATCCGTTTTAAAGATGCATCTGTGCGTATGTATCGTGGGGTTCCATCTATACATCTTGATAGTTCTACCCCAGTTGAATCGGTTGGTGCTGATGAAGATCTATCGTTCGATCCGTTGGCAGTGAACAAACCTCCTGAGCCAGTGCCCATCTCTAATGTCTTGCAGGCTGAAGGTATGTTCGATGTTGCTGTGGAGGGCAATATTGTTTCTGTCAGGCCGGGGTCAGGTTTGATCACACGCTGTCCTGTGTGTAATCGGGTGATCATAAAGAACGTTTGCCGTTCCCATGGGGCTGTTGATGGTTTGCAGGATATGAGGGTCAAGCTTATTCTCGATGATGGGACTGGTTCTGTCCTCGTGATGCTGAACAGGGAACTCTCGGAGATCGTTTATGGAAAATCTCTTCATGAATCTTTCTCCCTTCTGGGTAAGACAATGTCAATGAATGCGATCTTTGAGGATATGAAACGTGTTCTTACAGGGCGTTATCTTGGAGTTCGCGGGAATACATCTCGAATCGAGTTCGGGGTTACTTTTGTTACAAAGGCCGTATGGGTGCCGGAGTCGGATATTGAAGAAAGGGTCCCTCTTCTTCTAAAAAGGTTGGATGGGGTGGAGTAATAGCATGGTAGATCGTGAAATAGCATATAGGGTGTTTGCAAAAGAGCTTAATGATTCCAGTTCTACGATCCATTCTACTGTGGATGAGGCGATAACATCTGATGGGCACACGCCAAACTATCTGTTGACTCCGGGTGGTGTTATGGTGAACCGCGTTTTTGTCACAGGGGTTCTGACGGAGGTGGAAAATGTCGGCTCTGATGTTGGTGCCTGGAGGGCTCGTGTTGTTGATCCTTCCGGGGCCTTTACTGTATATGCAGGACAGTACCAGTCCGATGCAGCGGTATTTCTGTCATCAGTGGAGCCTCCTGAGTATGTTTCTATTGTTGGCAAGGTCCGATCCTATAAGCCGGATGATGGTCCTGTGGTCATATCTCTAAGACCGGAAGAGATCAATCTTGCAGATGAGGATGCGCGCAACAGGTGGATACTGGACACTGCAGAATTGACGCTTGACAGGCTGGATGCATTTTCTAAGATATTGCTAGCATGTGGCAATATTGATTCCATGGATGAATGCATGGAAGGTCTTGGAATAGCTCCTGTGCTTTCAGAGGGAATTGGAATGGCTATAAGGCATTATGGCGTTGATGAAAGTTATCTTAATGAAATTCGATCAGTCGTAAAGAAATGTATAGTTTCCCTTGATCTGCTTTCTGACGCATCTGATGAAAAGGATATTGGCACCCTCGTTCTGGAACTAATGAACGAACTTGATAAGGGTAAAGGTGTTGATTATGCCGAACTTCTATCTGTTGCAGTTTCCAGACAGCTTAATGAAAGAACAGTGGATTCAGCAGTAAGGTCAGTACTTGCAAAAGGGCAATGTTATGAGCCAAAGGCAGGTATCTTAAAGCTCATATCATAAGATATCATACTAATACTATTATTTGTTCAATTAATATGTTACTGTATTGGTATGGTACTAATATATTGTATTGATACATTGATATAATTGTATCAAGTGTATCAATTATAATGTATTATTTTTTTCATATATATTGATTCACTTAAATTCGATACTTATATCTTTAACCTTTTTTGCAAGGCTTTGTGATATTAGTCCTAGCTCAAGGTTGCATGCATGAAGTATTGCACTCGGTACGATGCAGGTGGCACAACAGTTTCCTTCCTGTGCTTTACCGATTACATAATTGTCTTTAATACCAAACATTTGCATCATTGAAACTTCAAGGTCGGAAATGTTCTTTACTTTTGGGCAATCGGTCTCAATTTTGATTGTCACATTCTTACCGTCTTTTGTTCCATGGATCATGTGTGTGAATCCACATATATTTGAGTTTACAGTGATATCTGTCATGGTATCCCTCTTGTAGATCTTTAATAAAATATGTGCTTTGACAAATTTCATTTGTTGTTATGTTCAATTAAATACATCGTGAACTTTCTATATAAGGTTTTGTAAGGATGTCACAAAACCATTATGTTCAGTACTTGATTCAGATGTTGTCTTTTTTATATTTATTTTATAAGTTATTTTCATTACCAAAAGGTTATATATTGATAGGGATTGTTCGATATGCTTAAATAAAAATACAAAAATGGATTCACAGTTATTGTGTCTCTCAAAATACATTTGTTATCACAATTTTTGATATTGCAGGGAAGGGATTGGCATGGAAAAAGATGAGATTATCAAGATGGTAAGGGAAGGATTGGAGTGCATTACCGGAGTTGGCAAAACACTTGTCCTTGATGATGAAGACAGAAAGGTCATAGCAAAACTGGAAGAAAAAGCAGATCAAATGACTCTTATGGGGCTTGGCAGGGGTGACAATAAAGGGGTGAAGGCCGTTCTCCAGAGTGATGTTATTATTCCTTTCCAGACGACCATGGAATATAAGTGGCCTTGTGGACCTAATGTTCTTCTTATGCATGAGGATAATGTAGTTGGTGAGGATATTAATGATCCTGTGAAATTACAGTCCTTTGAAAATGACTCAGAGTCTCTTGTCATCGGCAATATTGTGGTGTACGATAAAGGTTTCCTAACGGCGCTCAATTCTAAATCTGATCCTCTCGTGGTCGTTATGCCACCAAAGCCATGTGATGAGGTTGAATGTTTATCCCATGTCTGTAATGCAATTCTTGCTTCCCCTTCTCCTCCTACGGATGAGTATCTGAAAGAAAAGATGGGGCTTCAGAGCGTACATGGTACTGGTTCATTCCTTCTTGGATTCAATTTTGAATGTTGTCAGTGTGACTGAAACTCATTTTATCACTTTCTCTTTTTTATTTCTTTTTTGTTGCTTAAGGTATCGAACGACCGGTTTTGTATGGTTTATACAAAGCCCTTATATATCATTGAATCTTTTGTTTTAACGCATCATTATTATATTGAACTGAAATTATTATTATGTCAGAGGTAATCAAAATGTATGGTATCGCATTGGATTTGGGAACAAGTGGGTTTCGTGCCCAGTTGATCGATCTGGAATCTAAAAAGGTTCTAAAGACGGCTATTACCATGAAACATCCGCTACCTGGTGGAAATGTCATGGATCATCTGGATTTCGCTATCCAGATTGGATCAGATGTGGCTAATGAGATAATGTTGGATACGGTCAAAAGGATATTTGATGAGTTCGGTGTTGATCCTTCTCTCATTAAAAGACTTGCTGTTTGTGGAAATCCTATACAGCTCTCCCTGTTCCAGAACATGGAGATAAGGGACCTTGCCTATGCGGGTGAGAACAAGCAGAAAAAGTTGGGTGTTGAGAATGTGGTCAGGGATGCAAGGGTCTTCCCTGCAAACGAACTGTTCGAAGGTATCATGGACCTTCCAAACTGTATCGTTATAGTTCCTCCTGCGATAAAACATGAGATCGGTGCAGATGCTCTTGCTATGATGATCAAGACCGATTTTATGGACATGAACACTCCTTCGATGGTAACTGATTATGGTACCAATGCAGAGATGGCTATCAAGGTGGGCGATAAGATCATAACTGGTAGTGCAGCAGCAGGTCCTGCCATTGAAGGACAGGGCATCAAATGTGGAATGCTGGCAAGTCCGGGTGCTATCTCAGATGTAACGGTTGAAGATGGTCTGTGGAGGGTCACTATCCTTGATGAGTCCATGACCGAGCGCAAGGGACATTTGATAGATCCTGTTACAGGTGAGATCAAAGAGTCTTCTGATGTTGTTGCAAAAGGTGTGACGGGTACGGGTGTCATTTCTGCTCTGGCTCTTGCATTGGAATGTGGTATCATGAAGAAAATACCTGAGCTTCCTAATGGTAAGCTTTTCCTTGATGAGGGCATCGAGATATTTGAAAAGGATATCGAAGAGGCTGGTAAAGCGATTGGTGCTATCAGGGCTGCACAACTTACCCTTATGATCGAATCAGGTACTGCTTATAGTGACCTTGATAATATGTATATGGCTGGTGCAACGGGTGCTTATGTCGATGCGGACAAGGCGAGAAAATTGGGTTCTTGTCCTAATTTTGCACATAATATAGTACAATTCGGGAACACTTCAGTTGCACTTGCAAGAGACCTTGTTCTTGATGAGTCCAAGCTCGATGAGGTTATTGGGATGGCCCATAAGATCACCGCCGATCACTTGATGATGGCAACAAGTACGGTTTTCTCTAATATTTATATGTGTGAGCTTTCTTACTGGACCCAGGGTATGCCTATTGAGATGTACAACCAGATGCTTGAGATGTACAAGTTGCCTCCTCTGCCGGAAACTTTCATAAATCCTCGTATAGAGAAGAGGGTTGCAAAGGATATCGATGAAGTTGGCGAAGGTGGGCTTCAGATAGTCGGAGATCTTGGCATCATCATTGAAGAACATGCTCCTAAGTGTATTCGCTGCAGTAAATGTGAGATCGAATGTCCGGAGGATGCTATTGAGATAATTGAGCGCGATGGCGAGCTCTATGCAAATTATAATAGTGAAAGATGTCTTGGCACCAGTTGCAGAAGGTGTGTGGCCGTTTGCCCGGTGGATGCGATTCAGTATAAGGAGATCTCTGTCAAACATTGAATGCGCTTGTAAATGCGTGTTCAATTCTCTTTTTTATTTTTTTTATCGGGCAGTTGCGGCGGCATCTCTTCTTTGTATTTAAATCTTATGTCATTCAGTGTTTTGCTTTTAAATAATTCCTCATTTGAAAAATATTCACTTTTGTTATTGCAAACATTCTAAAAATTCAATGGATGACGATTGGCACATGTGTAGATACAGCAAATAAGAGCAATTTTTCTTGTGTTATTTTGTCACAATTCTTACATTTTCCCTTTTTAGTTTCTATTGATATTGTTTTTTTCTACAAATACCTGCCTGATACTTTTTTTAGCATCCGAGCAAATCTGCTTGATTTAGACTCATATCTAAAAATATTGATGTTGTAATTCTTTCAAAATTGTCCGTTTAAGGCCAATTCTCTATATATATTTTTGCAGTTGCTAACCAATAAATATATAAGCGAGTATTGAAAATCAGGTATTACAGTAAAAAGCGGAAGTGCGTCTGAAAGCTGATGGTGGATGATCAAATTAACAATTGCTTATAGGATCCATGCGGATCTTGGCATGTTAATGATGTTTTCCATTATAGATGTTTTAAGACGCTATATGAAACGCTGTTCGTAATAGGTCATTGACCTGTCTTACGGGGTTTCATACCGAAGCAATATAATGTTGGTATTTCCGCCACATTCGGACACCCTTTTGGGTGCTGTGGTCTTTGTGACCTTGTCCGAATAAAAAAGACTTGCCAATATTATGGTCGGGGACGTTCGTTCCAGAATTGATCCGATCTTACTAAAAAAGACAAATAAAGGAGTTGTAAAGAAAATGGTAGAAGCTTATTATCCAGGTAGATCCCCTCTCCAGGGTGTACAGTTAGAGTTGTTCTCCGAAGACGATCTAAGAGCTATTCACTATGCTTCAATGGAAGTTTTCCTTAACCCTGGTGTTCAGGTATCTGACGCAGAAGCAAGGGCTATCTTCAAGGAAGCAGGCTGTGACGTTGATGAGAAGACCCAGGTCGTAAAGATCCCTGAGTACCTTGTAAACAGAGCACTTATTGATGCTCCATCAAGGTTCGTTCTCGCTGGCCGTGACAAGAAGAAGGATGTCGCAATGGAGCACAAGGGTAAGGTCCACTGGGTTAACTTCGGTACCGGTGTCAAGATGTGCAACTATGTAGCACCAGGCAAGTACGAGACAGTTGACTCCGTTGAGCAGGACATTGCAGATTCCGCAAAGGTCGTTGACTACCTCGATGAGATCAGCTACTTTACACTTTCCGTTTCCGCAAGGGACTGGGCAGGTAAGGGTGCACAGGATGTTCACGAGACATTCACACCTATCGCTAGCACCTCAAAACACTTCCACCACATCGACCCTGTCGGTGAGAACGTTGAGTACTACAAAGGTATTGTTGACGCATACTACGGTGGCGACTCTGAAGCAGCACGCAAGAGGCCTATCTTCTCCATGCTTCTGTGCCCAACCAGCCCACTCGAGCTCAGTGACAATGCATGCCAGGTAATCATCAAAGGTGCACGCTTCGGTATGCCTGTAAACGTTCTGAGCATGGCAATGTCCGGTGGCTCCTCCCCAGTATTCAGGGCAGGTACACTCGTTACACACAACGCAGAAGTTCTCGCAGGTATTGTACTCGCACAGCTCGTACAGCCAGGCGCTGCAGTATTCTACGGTAGCTCAACCACAACCTTCGATCTGAAGAGAGGAACAGCTCCGGTCGGTGCACCAGAACTCGGTCTTATCAGCGCTGCAGTAGGTAAGCTCGGTCAGTACTATGGCCTCCCAACCTATGTTGCAGGTACCTAGGCAGATGCAAAGGTCCCTGACCAGCAGGCAGGTCACGAAAAGACAATGACCACCCTCCTTCCAGCATTCGCAGGATGTAACACCATCTACGGTGCAGGTATGCTTGAGCTCGGTATGACCCTCTCCATGGAGCAGTTGGTTATTGACAACGACATCATCAAGATGACAAAGTCCGCAATGAAAGGTGTTCCAGTATCAGACGAGACCCTTGGTGTAGCATCTATCCAGAAGGTAGGAATCGGTAACAACTTCCTTGCACACAAGGAAACCAGGAACAACATCAGCATCGTATCTGATCCAGAACTTATCGACAGAGACATGTTCGGTGACTGGGAAGCTGCAGGTTCAAAAGACCTCGCAACTGTCGCACACGAGAAAGTTCTTGACATCATGAAGAACCATGAAATCAAGGCAATCGACAGCGACCTCTTAGCAGACATGAAGGCTGTAGTGGACAAGGCAGATGTTGCATTTAGATCCAACATGTAAATTGGACTATAATTATCTACATAAATAAAGGAGTTTTAAAAATGGTTACACAGGATGAAATTAACGCGAAAGCAAAAGCTGCAGTCATGGATTTCGATGACGAGCTTGTTGAAGAGATTTGTGAAGAAGCAATCGAAGCAAAGGTCGATATGGTTTCCCTTATTCAGGAAGGTCTTACTGCAGGTATGAACGAAGTAGGCGACCAGTTCGAACAGGGTACCCTTTTCCTTCCTCATGTCATTGCAGCATCCGAAGCAATGAGCGCTGGTGTTGCAATACTCACCCCTATGCTTGAGGCACAGGGCGGAGCTGTAAAATCAAAGGGAACAATCGTTCTCGGTACCATCGAGGGTGACATCCACTCCATCGGTAAGGACATTGTCTTAACAATGCTCAAGATCGCTGGATTCAAGGTAGTTGACCTCGGCAGGGACGTTGCAATCGCAACATACGTAGAGGCAGTCAAGGAACACAAGCCAATGATCGTTGGTTCTTCCGCACTCATGACAACAACAATGGTCCTTCAGATGCAGATCGAAGAACAGCTTAAGGAAGCTGGAATCCGTGACACTGTCATGACCATGGTCGGTGGCGCACCTGTCACACAGGACTGGGCAGACAAGATCGGCTCAGACATCTATGCTGAGAACGCAACTGACGCAGTCGTCAAATGTAACGCAGCAGCTGAGTAAACTGACTCTCTGAGAAGATGAGGGGTTCGCTCGGACCCTTTATTCTTTTCTTTAGAATTCATTATCTATAATTATTTATACGTGTTACAATTATTATTCTTATAATAGAGTTGGAGGAGGAGTCACTTTGGATATAAGAGAATTGAAGAAATTGGAAAATAAGCGTAAAATGAACAAGGGCTACATGTGGGCTTTGTTCTGTGCATTATTATGGGGTATCTGGTATATTCCTGGAACAATTATCTGGGCAGTACCTCCATTTGATGCAATGTGGGTAGACATTGATGCAACACATGGTGGTTCAATGGCAACCATTGTTGTCGCTCTTTTGATATCTGCATTCAATGCGTTAACTGTTATTGTTGCACTTCTTATATGGAATGGATATCTTGGTAAGTTCGGTGAAATGAAGAGAACATTAAAAGAATTCCATCCATGCAGTAAATGGTTCTTCCTTGCGTCTATCTTCGGTGGACCAATCGCAATTCTTGGTTCATTTATTGCTATAGGATTTATCGGAGCAGGATTCGCAGCAGTCGCTGCTTTGCTGTACCCTGTGATCGGTTCCATCCTTGCAAGACAATGGTATGGTGAACAGATCTCTAAGAGGGCTTGGATGGGTATCCTTGTCATCATTGTTGGTGGTTTGACCATTTTTGTCGGTGGAGCAATCGCTGAGATATCAGCTGGAAATCTCAGCTACCTTGGATACATTGGTGGTCTGATGGCAGCACTCGGATGGGGTATTGAAGGTGCAATTGCCGGTAAAGGTCTTGACATCGCAGAACCTGATGTAGGAATTACAATCAGATTCCTCGGTGAGAACCTTCTGTACTGGGTAATTCTCATACCTATTGCTGCAATTGCTGGTTATCCAATCCTCGAGTATGCACTTCAGGCATTCACCCCACTGGCACTCCTAGTACTTGGATTCGCAGGTATCACATTTGGTTTCTGCTATGTCTGCTGGTATAAATCCTTCCCACTTATCGGTGTTGGAAGAGGGCAGGGTATTGGAAATCTTTACGGTCTTTGTGCTGTGATCTTCATGTACCTATTCATGGCACAGGTGCCAGCATGGACAG
Source organism: Methanococcoides sp. (assembly GCA_021108185.1). Classification (GTDB taxonomy): domain Archaea; phylum Halobacteriota; class Methanosarcinia; order Methanosarcinales; family Methanosarcinaceae; genus Methanococcoides. Next base: position 61,833 of record JAIORJ010000016.1, read on the forward strand.
TACTTGTCGGTGGTGCACTTTGTGTCCTCGGTAGCTTTGTAATGATCTCCGAAGATACAGGTGACATGGAATCTCTGAGAGGTGAATAATATGGCTGGACTACGCCCAATAAAATTCAGGTTGCTTGAGCTATTCTCTGATGAGAAAGAACACTGGAACAACGAGATCGTTGAACAGATGCAGAAAGAATACGGAATGAACAGCAATTTCGGCAGGGATTCGATAAATTTCGATATCATTGAGCTGGCTTCAGGCGGTATGCTTAGATCCGTACAGTCAAAGGTCGATGAAGATGGTGTGTATAAGAAAGGTTTCCTTTTGCACAAATACATCATCACCGATTTCGGAAAGACTCGTGCATCAGATGCATGCCTAATGTACGTATAAGGAGGTTTTGATATGGGTATAATGAATGATTTAACAGTTGCTTACTATGGCCCTGGTTTTGATATGACCACCGCCCCTATGCCAGCAGCAGAATATACTTGGATGGTTGCAGTCATTGTTATTGCATTGATTGCATTGTGGCAGGCTAGGACATTCGTGTCCCAATTCTGAATACCTAAAACACAAAATATATATGTGTAGTTGGACTTTTGGGTAAACGATGGGGTATATGCCTCAACGCATCCGCCCCAACTACACTTTCAATTTTCTATAAGTCCCTTTGGGATTGTCATAGAATTATTTTCAAAGGAGGTTTTAAAACGACAAACGAAGAATTATTTAAAACACTATCCGATGCGGTAGTAAGTTGCAAGAAAGACAATGTAGTAGCTGCAGTAGAGAAGGCAAAGGGCCAGGCTCCAGCAACAGAACTTATCGACAATGGTCTCGCAGCAGGCATGAACGAAGTCGGTGTACTCTTCGAGAGAGGAAAGCTCTTCCTTCCACACATCATGATGGCAGCAGACGCAATGTCCGCTGGTATCGAACTGCTCCAGGACGAGCTTGCAGCTAGCGGCGAAGGCGCATCCACTAAGCTCGGTGTTATCGTAAACGGTACCGTCGAGGGTGACGTTCACGACATCGGTAAGGCAATCGTATCAA
>JAIORJ010000112.1 GCA_021108185.1 Methanococcoides sp.
CAATATGTCCACATTGTATCCAAGAACAGGGGCAGCCTGTATAATATCAAGTGCTCTCCCTTCAGGCAGACCCTCAACAACATCGGTCATAACAATGTTCCCAAGCTCAAGTTCTGCAAGGCGCTGAACAGTAGTAGAGCCAACGTTACCTGATCCTATGACTGCTATTTTCTTCATTTGTAACTACCTCCGAATGATTGGACGTATTCAATGATCAATACACTATAATCTATATTTGATGCTCAACATTAATATATTTGCTCTTGGTTTGTTTGAGGATCTCCCTACAGAGCCGAACTATTGTATATTTAAAAATATATTTGTAAAACATAAGCTCGAAACATTTATATGGCAGAATTATATATTATTAATTACCAAAAGTGGTTGGTATTTTTGTAGTTAATATTTTCGTGGTGGGTGATACTATTAAAACATTAAATGTAGATTCTCGATTCATTAGCAGAGCTAGTAAAATATTCCATTTTAACCTGAGATCTTACAGGATCATTGGTTTAGCATTACTTTTGTTGTTGCTTGTAAGCACCGGTGCAGCATTAGCTGAAGAGCCAAATATCTGCAGAGAACTTCCGGCAAGTGCAAACCCGGGTGACACAATAACCGTAATCCTGGACATCACACTTGATGGATCAGACAAGACCATCATCGAGGAAAATGTGCCTACAGGATGGAAAGTAAGCAATCCATCTGATGATGGATCGATCCTTGATGAAAATACGGTAAACTGGCTTTACATCAACTCAGCACCAGCTGCCGCACAGTTTACATATGATGTCACGATCCCTAGAGATGCAGCACCAGGAACATACACATTTGATGGAGAGTTCGACCTGGCAGTAGCGGCTCCTGGACTCCAGCCAATTGACTGTGAAACACAGATGGATGTCGAAGATACAACATTGCCCATCAATGAGAAAACAGAGATCTCAAATAGTGGTAGCAGCAGTTCCTCCGGCAGCAGTAACGGTGGAAGTGGAGCATCTGGTGAAGCCTTTGAGAACATCGCATTTAAAGATGTGAAAGCGAAGAACATCATCGGTGGTGCCATAATCAGCTACACTTTCGATGAAGAACAGAATGCCATTGATTACATCAAGTTCACCGCACTGAAGAATTATGGAGAGGTTTCAACAACTGTCGAGGTCCTTAAAGATAAATCTGCAATGGTCGATGAAAGGGCTCCAGGACTTGTATATCGCAACCTCAACATTTGGGTTGGTAAAGTGGGATTCGCCACAGAAGATAACATTGCACATCCTGTGATAGGTTTTAGTGTCTCCAAAGCATGGCTCACAGAGAATGAGATCAATGAAGATGCTATTGCATTGTATCGCCATAGTGAAGGTAAATGGAACAATTTGAATACCATAAAGATAGGGGAAGATGATTCATACATCTATTTTGAAGCAGAAACTCCCGGATTCTCACCATTTGCGATTACAGCAGATACAGAAGAGGATGATACATCGATAGTAAACGATGCTGAACCAAAATATGCAGGATCTGATGCTGAAGCAGAAACACCAATTGAGGATGAAACTGCCAGTGAACCAAATAACACCCCGGGAATTTCAGGGATTTTATCAGTGATGCTTCTGGGTTGTGCATACGTATTCAGCAAGAGAAAGAACTGAGCTTCTTTCTTTCCCTTTTTTCTTTATACCCTTGAGCCAACATTTCTTTGTTTGGACTTTTTCTTTCGGTTTTCCCTAGATCCTTTTGCCAACCCTTTCTTTAACAATAAAAAAGAATTAAGAAATGAAATTTTCGAATAAGATCAGAACAAACAATAACATTATTCAACCCCCAACACATCAATAAATACATGAACACAATTCCAAAGATCCCCATAACCGATGAACACATGCACATCGACCCACGTGCAAAAGGACTCAAAGCGGTCAAAGAGTTCCAGAATGCAGGCGGCACCCACATCATCCTTGTAACAAAACCAACGTGGACCATAGGAGTGGAAGTTACAAGACCGGAAGATTACAAGATAGTGTTTGATGAGACCGTTGACCTTGCCAACCAGATCAACGAGACCGGAGTCACAGCATTTCCGGTCCTTGGAGTCCATCCTGCGGAGATAAACAAACTGAACGAACGTATGGAACTTGAAAAGGCAGTGGAGCTTATGAAAAGCGGGCTTGAAATAGCCTCAGAGTACGTTGAAGAAGGGCTTGCAGTTGGACTTAAAAGTGGAAGACCACACTATCCGGTGTCGGAAGAGATCTGGGATGCATCCAATATTATCATGGAACATGGATTCACACTGGCAAAAGATGCCGGTTGTGCCATTCAGTTACATACTGAAAGTGTTGGGGAACCGGAACTGATAGACATCACTGAAAGAGCAAAGAAGACTGGCATTCAGCTCAATAAGGTTGTCAAGCATTATGCCCCACCGCTTGTTAATGTCTGTGAAAGGCTTGGCATCTTCCCAGGTGTATTGGCAGGAAAAGGAGCCATAGAGGAAGCTCTTGAGCAGGGTACTCGCTTCATGATGGAAACCGATTATATTGATGATCCTCAAAGGCCCGGAACTGTACTTGGACCTAAAACGATCCCCCGAAGGACACTGAAACTTGTAGAAGAGTATGGGGAAGAACCTTTCTGGAAAATTCATAAGGAGAATGTGGAAGAGGTATATGGCGTAAACATCGAACTCTGAGTCCGGGAACATACTGACCTTTAATTTCAATGCATGTACTCCGGACACACATCCGGCATATATTTATTCAAACCAATCATAATTATCAAGCACACATGTCCCTTACAAGCATCATCGTCAAAGGTGCTAAAGAGCACAATCTCAAGAATGTAGATGTTACATTCCCACGTGATAAACTGATAGTCATAACCGGACTCAGCGGATCTGGGAAATCTTCCCTTGCTTTTGATACGATCTATGCGGAAGGGCAGAGACGATACGTGGAATCGCTGTCAGCTTATGCAAGACAATTTCTGGGACTCATGGAAAAACCGGATGTTGAATACATCGAAGGGCTTTCCCCTGCAATTTCCATAGAACAGAAAACAACCAGCAAGAACCCGCGTTCTACGGTCGGTACTGTCACAGAGATATACGATTACCTGAGGTTGCTCTATGCGAGGATAGGAATACGACACTGTCCAAAATGTGGCAAGGCGATCGAAACCCAGAGCGTTGACCAGATAGTCGATAGTATCCTGAAGATAGAGGAAGGTTCTAAGATACACATCCTTGCACCGCTTGTGCGGGAACGAAAGGGAGAATACAAGAAATTGCTCAGCGAACTTCGTACAGAAGGGTTTGCACGTGCAAGGGTCGATGGCGAGATAATAGCCCTTGAGGATGCAGAGACACTTGAGCTGGGACGTTATAACAAACACAACATCGAAGCCGTAGTGGACAGGATCGTCATAAAGGACGACATTCGGGAAAGAGTGACAGATGCCGTTGAGACCGCACTGGAAAAAAGCGGTGGCACACTGATAGTCCATGTGCTTGACAAAGAGGAAATGGTCTTCAGTGAAAATCTGGCATGTACTGATTGTGAAATTGGTTTTGAGGACATGGAGCCATCGGCATTCTCGTTCAACAGCCCTCAGGGAGCATGCGAGGAATGTCATGGTCTTGGAACTTCCATGGAGTTCGATCCTGAACTTATCGTACCCGACACCACCCTTTCATTGCATGAGGGAGCCATCGAACATTGGGGCAAGAAAGATGGGTACTACATGCAGTCACTGAAATCCGTTGCAGACCGCTATGGGTTCTCCATGGATGTGCCTTTTGAGGAACTTGCACCTGAGCACAAGGATATCATCTTTAACGGTGCCAGTGGACTGATCGATTATGTGCACATAGGTAAGAACGGAGGGATGTGGAAACACAAGGGTAAGTTCAATGGGGTCATCGCCAATATATCAAAGATATATAATAGCACAGAATCTGAGAACCGAAAGGATACCCTGAAAAAGTACATCACCACCAAACCCTGCACATCCTGCAATGGAGACAGACTAAAACCCGCAAGTCTTGCAGTTACTATTAATGAACAGAACATTCTCAAGGTCACCCGTATGTCCGTGGAGACTGCACTATTATTCTTCGAAGAACTTGAAACAAAGCTCACACCACGCGAATATTCCATTGCGAGACTCATACTCAAGGAAATAAAAGCAAGACTGGGATTCCTGATGGATGTGGGACTTGATTACCTTACCCTGAGCCGTTCAGCAGCCACCCTTTCGGGCGGGGAAGCCCAAAGGATAAGACTTGCAACTCAGATAGGCTCCAGCCTTATGGGCGTTCTGTACATTCTTGACGAGCCGAGTATCGGTCTGCATCAGAGAGATAATCTCAGGCTTATTAACACGTTAAAGCATCTGAGAGATATTGGAAATACTGTCATAGTGGTTGAGCATGATGAAGAGACCATCATGAACTGCGATCATGTTGTTGACATGGGACCAGGGGCAGGCATACACGGCGGAGAGATAGTCGCAGAAGGAACTCCTGAAGAGATAATGACCCATCCGGATTCACGTACCGGACAATATATGAGTGGTAAACTGGAGATCGCCATCCCGGAAAAAAGACGTGAACCTGCAGGGAAACTTGTTATTGTGGGGGCTTCACAGAACAATCTCAAGGGGATCGATGTAGAGTTCCCCCTTGGAGTAATGACCTGTGTTACCGGAGTATCAGGTTCCGGAAAAAGTACGCTTATCAATGAGACATTGAACAAGGTCCTGTCACAGAAATTGCATCGTTCCCGCGAGAGACCGGGCAAATATAAGGATATAAAAGGTCTTGAACTGGTGGATAAGGTGATCACCATCGACCAGTCGCCAATAGGACGAACCCCGCGCTCAAACCCCGCCACATACACCAATCTGTTCACACCCATACGGGAACTCTTCTCACAGACAAAGATGGCGAAGACACGTGGCTACAAGCCCGGAAGGTTCAGCTTCAATGTTCGTGGCGGCAGATGTGAGACATGTTCAGGTGACGGAACCATAACGATTGAGATGTACTTTTTGCCTGACGTTTATGTGCCGTGTGAGGTATGTCACGGAAAAAGGTACAACCATGAGACACTGGAAGTGAATTACAAGGACAAAAATATCGCTGATGTCCTTGATATGACCGTTGAGGAAGCCCTGGGATTCTTCGAGAACGTCCCTAAGATAAGGAATAAACTGCAAACCCTTTTCGATGTCGGCCTGGGATATATAAAATTGGGACAATCTTCAACAACGTTATCCGGTGGAGAAGCCCAACGTGTGAAGCTTGCGACCGAACTTAGTCGCCGCTCCACCGGAAAAACGGTATTTATCCTTGATGAGCCCACCACAGGATTGCATTTTGATGACGTGAACAAACTGCTTGACGTGCTTCAAAGATTGGTGGAAACAGGGAACACCGTTATTGTGATAGAGCACAATCTCGATGTTATCAAGACCGCTGACTGGGTCATAGACCTTGGACCCGAAGGAGGAGAACGTGGTGGCAAGGTCATCGCAAAGGGAACTCCTGAGAAGGTAGCAAAGGTCAAAGGCTCCTATACCGGAGAGTTCCTGAAAAAAGCACTCAAGAAAAAATAAGAAAGAAAAAGGAATGAAGTTTAATTGATATCTGACCCACAGGTCAGATATCGTGGCCTTCAAAACAGGAAAGGCAGACAATTTTACCTTCCTTTACACGCAAACGTGTTTCCATGGCTTCCTCGCCACATTCCGCACAGGCAATGGAACGATAGATCATTGCTTTTTCTGGCGGTTCTGTTTCAACGTTCTTAACGGTGAACAATTCCTCATCTGGAATGTCAAGGATCGCATAGGATCTTTCAGCATGTCTTTTTTGGAACTCCTCAAGTTCTTCGGCAGTAGCAGTTCCATTTCTCACCTTTGGGAAAAGTTCATTGTACTTTTCATCATTGCCCCGTTTGCGGGGATTTACGGATATTCGCAGAGCATTGCGGTCTCCTCTCTTGAAGAAAGTGTAGACATGCTTGCCAAGGTCTTTAAAGACAAGATTGCCTTTTCCGAAAGTGCAACCATTTATGACCTGTATAGCATCGACACCGCATGATTTGTTCTCTACGACAACTACAAGTTCCTCATCCTCTGAACGGTCCTTGAACTGCTCAGCAGCATAAGTGCCTACTCTGTAACCGATGACCAGTCCCGGACAAAGGTGACCGTGAAACTCTATTGCATCTTCCAGATCCATTATGCCACCTTAGAACTGAGCTCTGAGCTTTGCCACAACGTTCTCGACCTGAGCTACTGCAGTACCGATGTACCTGTCAGGATTTAGAAGATCGTTGATCTCGGATTCGGTCAGATATTTTGTAACGTCCGGTCTACTGAGGAGGACATCCTTGAGATGCTTTCCTGATTCGTGAGCTTCCATTGCGGAACTGCGCACGATCTCATGGGCTTCCTGCCTGCCAACACCGCGTTTTGCCAGATCGATCATGATAGCTTCGCCCATGTTAAGACCACGTAAGAGGTCGAGGTTCTTGCGGATGTTCTCAGGATAGAATCTCAGATTCTCGATGACGCCTATGGCGAGCTTTAAGAGATGGTCTGTAAGGACACAGCTTTCAGGGAAAACTATCCTTTCACATGAGGAGTTAGTGAGGTCACGTTCATCCCAGAGGGTGTTGTTCAGAAGTTCCGGCTCGACCATTGAGCGAACGATACGTGCTAAGCCACTTATCTGTTCTGATTTGATAGGGTTCCTCTTGTGAGGCATTGTGGATGAACCTACCTGGCCCTTGCGGAAGCTCTCCTCCACTTCTGCGATCTCGCTTCTCTGGAGGGTGCGTATCTCCACAGCGATCTTGTCAAGGGTGGTTACTGTGTTTGCCATCCACATGACGAATTCTGCGTGGCGGTCACGCTGGATGATCTGGTTTGAAACATCAACACTGCCAAGACCGAGATATTCCATTGTGTATTCCTGGATCTCTATGCCATCATTACCGAATGCTGCCTGTGTACCCACAGCTCCGGTCATCTGACCTACCAGAAGGCGTGGTGTAAGTTGTGCCAGACGTTCGAGATGCCTTGCAACCTCACTTGCCCAGATAGCAAATCTCAAGCCGTATGTGGTCGGTACACCGATCTGACCGTGTGTCCTGCCTGCACAAACGGTGTTCTTGTGCTCTTCCGCCTTTGTGAGCAGTACATCGAGAAGGTTTCTTGTCTTTTCCTCAAGGATCGCCACAGCATCCATCATCTGAAGAGCGGTAGCTGTGTCCAGGATGTCGTTGGAAGTTGCACCAAAGTGTACCCACTTGGCAGCGTCATCTGTGCATTGCTCAGAGATAGCAATAACAATAGCCATCATATCATGGTGTATCTCGTCCTCGATCTCAGCAACTCTCTCGATCTTTACATGAGCTATGCTTTTCTCGATCTCTGCTGCAGCTTCAGCAGGCACCATACCGATCTTTGCTTCGGCATTTGAAAGGGCTGCTTCGGTCTTCAAGAGCTTTTCAAGGCGGTTTGCCTCGCTCCAGACATATTTCATTTCGTCAGTACCGTAACGGTATTCGATAGGATGGATTGCCATGTATTTTGGTCTCCTTTGAATTGGAATTGATTTACTAATGAAGTATAGTTGGTAGATAAACAACAAACCCATAAATAGACTTTGTTTGTCAAGTTTAAAGCCCAAGGCAATACTTTCACCGCTCGCCATTTCTATATTTACCAGTTGGCACATACAGATTGTTTTGTGGGCTGTGAAATTGAGATAGGAAAAGACCTCGACATTCCCAAAAGTACACTCTGGCGCTACATAATTTCCTAAGAACACAGGGATTGATAGACATAAACAGAAGTGATCACACTTGCGTATTCTTCAAAAAACGTTCAGTATGGGAACAACTCCGGAATCCTTTGCTTGCAATAGTCACAGCTCTGGATATAGGTCTTAAGAAGATATATGGAGAGTATTTCATTGATTCGGGTATGATTCGCCGTTATCGTGACAGGGCTAAGAACCTGAAACCGATAAAGAAAAAAGAAGGAAGAACTCCGAAGTTTGAAAAGATAGTTGTTGAGACCATCCGGGAAGCTGAACAGCTTAATAAAGAGTTCAAGGAGCTTGGTATTAACAAGCATGCTTCTGTGCTTTCTACTCACAACACAATGAGATATAGTCGGGTTGTTGGGTGAGCGGTAGCTATGGAGCTGTAATCTTGTCAGTACCTTAGCACTACATTACATGAAACTGAATGCTAAAAGTGATAAGCCATTTACTTTGAATACTGTCTCCATAAAAGTTAATTAAGAAGAAGAGACCTTCATAGAGAAAGGTAAAAATAAAGGGCTTGATCATAATGAAAATTCAAAATATAACAGTGATTTTTAAAATTATAGCAGTAATCATGTTAGGAATTTATATTGCTTATCATATTAAGATCGCACTAAACTAACTATTGATATCCTACCAATATCGAAAAAGAGATTGTAGCCAACACAAAGAGTTTTCAGTTCGAATATTTCATTGTAAAAACCTCATCAATAAACTCATTCAGAGTATAGAGTGGCACATCATTTTTGAAGTATATATTTCACATACCTTTCTTTTATTTCTACCTGCACGTTTAGCCAATCTTCTAAGGATCATAAGATAGCCCATATATTGCATTTGTTGCCCTTTTTTGATATTGCCTTGTTTATTCACACATAACCATCTGAATCGTTCCTGTGTGGATGTACGTCCAACCAGGCGGTAACATAAGGACAACTAGAGATAATACGTATTCTTCTCATTCCAGTTTTGCCACCTACCTGGATAATACCGCCAGCTTGAGAATATGTGATACCAATAAATCTGTGGAAAAATAAAGGGAATGTTTATCTACTGATAGGGAACATAAATATTTAGTATAGGGGGAAAAATTGTGGAAAAATTACATGTGTTCTTTGAGAAACTTGACAAGAATGAGTTTACTAGTAAGGATATTGACCTACTTGTTAAACAGATGACAGATGATGCAAAGCAGGGGATCATTGCACTGACAAAGGAAGACAGGCAATGGTTTGAGACCTATGCGTTCGGATTGCAGCAATTTGAAGTGCTTTGCAGTAAAGACCCGTCTAAAATGAGAGCAGGGGACTGGAGACAGGCAGTACATGATTTTAGCAAGGTCCGGTTCTTTGTGGATGATATGGAAGAGAGGAAGATAGTCAAAAATGTATTCTGGAACGTGGAAGGAATAGTTACCTTCGATATCCCTGATAGTGCAGGATACAGGAACTTCATCTACTGCAGGATCAAAAGTTATCTTGAAAAGCTTTATAAATTGTGAACTACCACCCATTAAAATGGGTGGCTTCCTGCTTCATAGCCCAGACCAACGTCCGTGACTCCACAGGCTCTTCCCGTAGTCCCTACGGTGCATCGATTAAGAATATTGATTGCAGCATTAACATCTCTGTCAAGTTCAAGTCCACATTCAGGACATTTGTGAATCCTGACCGATAGAGCTTTCCTGACGATGTTTCCACAACTGCTGCATTCCTGTGATGTGTTGAATGGGTTAACCAATTCGACATACTTGCCAGCCTCTTCCGCTTTGCTTTTTGCCATCTGGATCAGTTGACCCCATGCAACATCATATATTGATTTTGTAAGGTAATGATTTTTGACCATGCTCTTGATATTCAGATCCTCGAACACCATCCAGTCAAACCTGTCGACAAGAGCCCTGCTCAACTTATGGTTAAAATCAAGTCTCTGGTTACGTATCTTTCTGTGAACCTTAACAACTTTAAGTTTCTGTTTAAGACGGTTTGAGGCTCCCTTTTTCTTCTTGCTCAGTCTCTTTTGCTGGACTGCAAGGGATCTCTCCGACTTGCGGTAATATATAGGGGAATCGTACTGTTCCCCATTACTCAACGTGACACATGAGTTAAGCCCGACATCAATTCCTATAGATGTGGACGGTCTGATCTTTTCAGGACTTACACCCATGTCAACAGAAAAAACTGCATACCACTGATCCCCTTCACGTTTGATGGAACATGTCTTGATCTTGCCTTCTATCTCTCGGTGCTGTTTGATCTTGATACTCCCTATCTTGGAAAGTTTCAATCTGTTTCCTTCGATCTTGAAACCAGATTGAGGATATGTGAAACTGTTGTACCTGTCCTTTCCTTTGAACCTTGGATACCCTGGGGTTTCACCCGTTTTACACCTTCTGAAAAAAGCATCAAATGATTTTCCAAGTCTTCGCAAAACATCCTGTTTGACCTGTGAGAATATTTCGGTATTGAATTCAAGATACTTGACCTGAGTTATCTGGTCAAATGTCGTTAATCCCTGGTTGCATCGGTCATACGCATCCCTTCTGTCCGAAAGAAACTCGTTGTAGATGTATCTGCATACGTCCAGAGTTTTGACCAGAACAATCTCCTGTTCTTTGGTCGGGTACAGACGGAATTTGCAGGATTTCCGCATATTGTAATATACGCTTTGATACTACTAATATATATCAGAAACAAGAACAAACAACTATTTACGCAATTCATCCACCTGTTTCATCTTGCAGTTACACTGCAAGACATCCAGATTGATCTGGATGTTTTCCATGAAATGAAACTCCCATTAAATCTTCGATTTAATGCGAGATTGAAATGGGTGGTATTCTTGCTTATTTAACTATAAATTCCGGAAGAAATAGGATTGGATGACGGGCCCGCCGGGAATCGAACCCGGGTTCTAAGCTCCGGAGGCTAAAGTGATATCCACTACACTACGGGCCCATTTGAATGAATTTAGATTATGTGAAATTAACTATATTAACTAATAGGTTTAGATGAGGCATGATCTGAACGAAAATGCATCAATTTTTTTTGAAACTGCGGGTTTTCTATAACAGCACATTTATAAAGATGAAACAAGTAGACCCGTAGGGATTTAATTCATCAAAGAATAGCTTACCAACCCAATAATAGTTCATTAATATAATAGTATGATAAAAAACATATTAATATAGAATTGTATTAATTGAACATGATACATTATTATCAGTTTGAGAGATCTATGTGTATTAGTATCAATGAAGGAACGATAATAGGCTAAAGTATAATCGCGGTAAATAATATGGATATCTCAGAGAAGGTAACAGAACTTGAGAATGAAGGTGAAGAACTCAGGACAAAACTCAAACTTGCTAACGAAAAAGTAGAAGAGATAGAAGAGTTCTGTAAATTACACATTGAAAACCTCAATGATGTTATATTCAGCATCAATGAACAAGGTAATTTCACATACATCAGCCCTGCTATTGAAAAATTTACCGGATATAGCCCCGAAGAAGTTATGGGTACCTCTTTTATGCAGTACATCCACCCAGAGGACCTCCCAGGTCTGCTTCAGGATATTGACCTCACACTTGAGGGCGAACACAAGCCATATATGTTCAGGATAGTGTCGAAAACAGGCAGTATCACCTATGTCCATACCTCATCAAAAGGCATTGTAAAGGATGGAAAGGTCGTTGGTATCAATGGCATAATGGTAAATATTGCCCAACTTAAGAGGGTAGAGTTCGAGCTTATGAAAGAGAAGGAAAAAGCTCAACATTATCTGGATGTGGCCGGAGTTGCGATAATCGTCATTAACAATGATTTCAGGATATCACTGGTGAATAAGAAAGCCTGCGAGCTTCTGGGATATAAAGAGCATGAGTTGTTCAATATGAACTGGTTCGAGATGATCATTCCAGAAATGATACGCGAATCTGTCACTCAATCATTTATGCTTTCCTGTTACGGAGATATTGCATCAACTCCATTCGAGTGTGCTATAAATACAAAAGAAGATCTAATCCGATTATGTTCTTGGAAATGTACACAATTGAAGGATGAGAACGGACACAATACAGGTTGCATACTGGCCGGAGAGGACATCACTGAGCGGAAAGAAGCGGAAGAGGCTCTTTTAAAAGCTAAGTATATGGCGGAAGCTGCAAGTCGGACAAAGAGCGAGTTCATTGCAAATATGAGCCATGAACTTAGGACTCCCCTTAACGCAGTGATAGGTTTTTCAGAGGTCCTTATTGAAAGAAAGTTCGGGGATGTGAATGAGAAACAGGATCAGTATCTGAGAAATATCTCCACAAGTGGAAAGAAACTTCTGGAAATTATCAATTCGATACTCGAGATCTCGAAGATAGAATCAGGAAGTCTTGACATGGAATATCAGACCAGCAGTATTGAAGACCTGATAGAGGAAATTAAAGAGGATATTGAAGAATACCTGCCTGATCAGGCTGAAATGGTATCTTTTGAAATACTAACAGACATAAGCCATATTATAGCTGATACCAAAAAAGTCGAAAAGTCCGTTTATCATCTGATAGAGAATGCTATTAAATTCTCAGACAAAACCAATCAAGTAAAAGTACATGTAGAGTCTGTCGATGAAATGGTAGCATTCAAGGTCACAGATAGAGGGATAGGAATTTCAGAAGAGGACATCGATAAATTATTCGAGCCATTCAGTCAGCTGGATCCTTCATCCACACGCATTTACAGTGGGTTGGGAGTGGGACTATATCTTATTAAGAAGTTTGCAGAATTACATGGCGGTTGCCTTGGGATAAAAAGTGAGCTAGAGAAAGGCAGTACATTCACTTTTGCAATTCCAACAAAACCAGCAAAAATGAGGAATGAACAAAGTTAAAAAATGTTACACAAATGATCGTGTAACATTAATCTTTTTTAATTTGTAATATCATAATAGCATCTTTTTGGAGAGCACACAAGACCTTTTTTCTTGAGACTGGCGAGTGATTTACTGACCATCTTACTATCGATGCCAGTAGCTTCTGCAACATCACCAGGTCTTAATGGCTCTTCGGAATCTTCCAGAACTTTTAAAATCGTTTCTTCATTTGTATCTAAAGCATTGGTCATGATAATTACCTCTCAAATGCTACAGCATTTGAATATAGAATAACAAATTCCAAATATTGATTTATAATTATTACTATAAAAATATAAGCTCAAATAATAAGAAAAAAGAGAAGTAAGTAAAGTGGGAGGAGAAATGTTACAGATATATATCTGTAACTAATTCAAGTCGTTTTTCGATCGTACTCAATTCTTAAGTACGATTTCAATACTGATATCTTTTGGAACCTGAATTCTCATGAGCTGTCTAAGCGCACGCTCATCAGCTGCAATATCAATAAGTCTTTTGTGGACACGCATTTCCCAGTGGTCCCATGTTGCTGTACCGTCGCCACTAGGGCTCTTCCTTACAGGAACTACCAACTTCTTTGTTGGAAGTGGAACTGGACCGGATATGCTTACTCCAGTGCGGTTTGCAATGGCTTTCACCTGGTCGCAAACACCATCGAGGTTTACAGGACTTGTGCCTGATAATCGTATTCTTGCTTTCTGTGCCATGTTTTTCTCCTATTAAAAAAAAAGAGAAAGAGTGTTATTTCTTCTGTGTAACACTCATACACATACCGGCAGCGATCGTCATACCCATATCACGGATAGCGAATCTGCCGAGCTGTGGAATCTCACTTACAGGCTCGATACACATTGGCCTTGTTGGCTTGATCGTAACGATAGCTGCATCTCCAGCCTTGATGTAGGTTGGGTTCTCTTCCTTGACCTGACCGCTCTTTGGATCCAACTTCTTGTTGATGGCCATGAGAGTACATGCAGTCTGAGCTGTGTGGCAGTGGAATACAGGAGTGTATCCGACTGTGATAGCGGATGGGTGCTGAAGGACAACGATCTGTCCGGTGAACTCTTCAGCTACCGATGGTGGCTTTTCTGCAGGACCACATACGTCACCTCTCCTGACGTCGTTCTTTCCAATACCTCTTACGTTCCAACCGATGTTGTCACCAGGTACAGCCTGATCCCATTCTTCGTGGTGCATCTCAATTGACTTGACCTCACCAGTTGCGCCGCTTGGCATGAAGGTGACCTTCTGGCCCTTCTTCATGATACCGGTCTCTACCCTACCTACTGGAACGGTACCGATACCGGAAATGGTGTATGCATCCTGTACTGGGATACGGAGTGGAAGTGTGTCTGGCTTACTTGGCACCGTAAGATTGTTGAGGCACTCAAGCAATGCAGGACCAGTGTACCATGGAGTGTTCGGGCTTGATTTTGTTATGTTGTCGCCTTCGAATGCGGAGGTTGGAATGAATGGGACATCGTCTGCCTTGAATCCTACCATACCGAGAAGCTGTGATACTTCTTTCTTGACCTCGTTGTATCTTTCCTCGCTGTATTCAGCTGCATCCATCTTGTTAATAGCAACGATAAGCTGGTTGATACCAAGGGTCCTTGAAAGGAAAACGTGCTCCTTTGTCTGGGCCATTACACCGTCAGGTGCTGCAACTACAAGAACAGCTGCATCTGCCTGGGAAGCACCGGTGATCATGTTCTTTACGAAGTCACGGTGACCTGGACAGTCCACTACTGTAAAGTAGTACTTGTCGGTATCGAATCTCTTGTGTGAGATATCGATGGTAACTCCTCTCTCACGCTCTTCCTTGAGTGTGTCCATAACCCATGCAAATGCGAAGGATTCCTTACCCTTCTCTTTTGCTTCTGCCCTATATTTCTCGATAAGGTGTGCAGGTACTGCGCCGGTCTCGAACATCAATCTTCCGACAAATGTTGACTTTCCGTGGTCAACGTGCCCGATAACTGCTAAGTTCATATGTGGTTTCTCAGCCATGATAATATTCTCCTTTATTTTTAATTGGTATAATCTGTAATTTTGAGCATAATGGTTGTTTCTACTCTTAAACCTTTCCAGCGAATTGTCTCAGGTAGAAAAAAAGATGGATTTACATCCACCTTACAAGCTCATAAAGTCTTCTGCCTGTGGCAAAGCTACCTTGAGTCCTTTTCGCTTGCGGATACCTGTAACAACTTCGGCCATGAGGCTCATTGGGAGTGGTTCGAAACCTGCGAACTCTGTACTCCACATTGCTCGACCTTCTGTTGCTGACCTGATATCACCGGCGAATCCGAATAACTCTGAAACTGGTGCTTTGGACTCGATGATGGTTGTGTCACCTTCGGAAGTCATGTCTATAATGACACCGCGACGACCCTGGATCTCCTTGGTTGCTCCACCCATCTGCTCCTGTGGAACCTGGATGAAGACCTTCTGATATGGTTCAAAGAGCGTATCATCAGCCATAAGCATTGCAGCCTGGATTGCCTGCCTTGATGCAGGAATTACCTGTGCAGGGCCTCTGTGGACAGCATCCTCGTGGAGTTTTGCATCCATGAGCTTTACTTTGACACCCATGCATGGTTCCTTGGAAAGTGGTCCAGCCTTCATGACCTCGACAAATCCCTCAAGGATAAGCTCCATTGTTTCGTTCAGGTACTGAATACCCTTTGTCATATCGAAGTAAGCATTGCTCTCGAAGATATTTGCGATCTTCTTTGCTTCATCCTTATGCAGACCTGCTGCCATGAGCTTCTCCCTTCTCTCAACTTCAGGCATCCTCATGGATATCTCGCCATTGCGTATAAGCTCACGGACTTCTGGCTCCAGTGGCTCGACGATAACATAGAATCTGTTGTGCCTGTTAGGGGATTTACCTTCGACAGGACCAGCTGTACCTACGATCGTCTCACGATATACGACAAGCGGAGGTGTTGTTGTGATCTCCACACCTTTGTCACGCTCGATCCTGTGAGCAATTACCTCAAGGTGAAGTTCACCCATACCAGCCATTAAGTGCTCACCGGTCTCTTCATCAAGAGTGATCTTGAGTGTTGGGTCTTCCTTAGCGACCTGGCGAAGAACTTCAACGAGCTTTGGAAGGTCCTTCATGTGCTTTGCTTCGACCGCAACAGTAACTACAGGTTCACTTGCGTGCTTGATGCTCTCGAAAGGCTCCATGCCTTCAAGTGTGGTTACTGTGGCACCTACAAATGCATCCCTGAGACCTGTTACCGCTGCAATGTTACCTGCAGGGATCGCATCAACTTCAAGTCTCTCAGGGCCCATGAAAACACCGACCTGCTGGATTCTGTTCGTCTTTGATGCGCCTGAAACGTAAACTTCCATACCACGGGAAAGTGAACCGCTGAAAAGTCTACCTGTTGAAACTTCTCCTGCGTGTGGGTCCATGGTAATATCAGTTACCATGAAAGCAACGTCTCCCTTGGCATCTGCAACAGACATCTGCTTACCGATACCAGACTCACGGTCACCATGCCAGATAGCTCCGACCCTGCCCTTCTGTGCATCGATAGGACTTGGAAGGAATCTGATAACCATATCGTTAACTGCTTCATGGAGTGGACATTTCTCAGCAAGTGACTTCATGTCTTCTTCACGGCAGTAATTGAAAACTTCACTAAAGCTTACACCGGTCTTCTTCATCATAGGGACACTGATAGCCCAGTTGTAAAGAGCGGAACCGAATGCTACAGTACCCTCAGCTGCACCTACCTTCCAGCCTGCGTTGTAGCGCTCTTCGTTCATACCTTTGATAAGCTTGTTTACGTGATCGATGAGCTTTCCGAGCCTGATCTGCATCTCCTGATCATCGACCTGCAACTCGTTGATAAGACGGTCTACCTTATTGATGAAAAGTACCGGCCTTACGTGCTCTTTCAGTGCCTGTCTCAGAACGGTCTCGGTCTGAGGCATTGTACCTTCAACAGCATCGATGACAACTACAGCACCATCTACTGCACGCATTGCACGGGTAACGTCGCCACCAAAGTCAACGTGACCTGGCGTATCGATAAGGTTGATAAGATATTCTTCGCCCTCATACTCGTGCACCATTGACACGTTAGCGGAGTCGATCGTGATACCTCTTTCCTGCTCCTCTGCGTCAGAATCCATGAACAACTGGCGACCTGCGAGCTCCTTGGAGATCATTCCAGCGCCTGCGAGGAGGTTATCTGAAAGAGTTGTTTTTCCGTGATCTATGTGAGCTACAATACCGATGTTCCTGATCATTACTGGATCGCTCATCAGCGCTGTAACACGCTCAACCATTTTCTTCCTTCGTCCCATGATAAAACCTACAATTGAATATTATATAAAATAAAAAAGCAACACGGTTAACGTGCTGCCTTTGCGACTCTTTCCTTTCCATCCTTTCTGTTGATGGAATAGCTCTTTGCATCACGGTTAGAAGCTGCGATGAGCTCAGATGCAAGGCATTCTGCTGCAGTGCGCTTTGATTTGAAAGCTGCCTGATTAGAACCTATTGCGATATTTCTCAATGCATGGTCAACACGCCTCTGTGGAGCTGTGTCAACTGCCTTTGGTACAGATATACCACCGTATTTAAGTCTGACAACTTCTTCCCTTGGGCCTGCATGTGAAATAGCTTCCACGAGGACCTGAACAGGATTCTTCTTTGTCTTCTTGTTAACGATATCTAAAGCCTCATCCACGATACGAAGAGCAATCTGCTTCTTACCGGTGTTCTGTGCATTACGCATTACATTGTTCACAAGACGCTCGACGATAGTAATGTCGGACTTGTTGAACTGCTGCCTTGCGTGTTTACCTGATGTATGTGGCACGATAACAGGGTCGAGGTTGATGTATCTCTTGATACCAGCGTCAGCGACTTCGACCTCTGTAAGGTCCCACTTTCCGAATAACTTGTACATGGAATTATCTCCTTGGTTTTTCCTTTCTGCCAATGACCATTTCTCTCAATGATACATTGTTCACAGCAATGACCTTGAAGCGCACGCCAGGAATATCACCCATTGCACCACCCATACGGCCACCTATTCTTTCTACGGTCACTTCATCGTGCTCATCAATAAAATTAATAGCACCATCACCAGGACAGAAAGCTGTTGCCTGACGACCGTTTTTGATCAACTGGATCCTAACACATTTCCTGATAGCGGAGTTAGGCTGTTTTGCCTCGACACCCACTTTCTCAAGAACTATTCCACGACCCTGTGGCGCACCACTTAGAGGGTCAGATTTAATGTCCAGACCTAAGGTACGCCTGCTGTAGTTGGTGTCTTTCCACCTAGCATCTTTGCGAACCTGCTGAAGTCTGTGAGCTGCATACTTTCCATTTGGCATATATTATCCTCCCAATTAATTTTCCGTAAATTTTCGTAAATAAATCAGTTGAATTAGATCATTTGTGTGAACAAAAGTTCACTGTAAGATAACATCATCGATATAGTGATGGCGACCTACCACCCTTTTTATCTTATCGATATTGCTTCCGTTACGCCCTATAGCAAGCCCTTTTTCATTTGCTGCCACATCCACATAGGCAATTTTCTTATCGCCTTTACTGGATATCCTGACGGACTTAACAGACACAGTACCGAAAGCATTCTTTATAAATGTAACCGGTTCGGCCGAATATTCGATGAGTTCAATGTGTTTGTCAACGGACTTTTTAACCCGATTGAGATTATCCCCACATTTCCCAATAGCTGCACCCATGTCACCAGTATTTACGACATAAATGATCCTATCATCATCGATAATGCAATCCTTAATAGAAGCGTGAGTCACACTTTCAAACAGTGCAATGTATCTGATACATTCTGTTGAAAGTCTGATCTCACCCAAATAATACAACTCCTGAATTAGATCCCTGCAAGTATATCGGATTCGCCTGCATCCATGATCGCCATGGTAGCAATGGTAAATGGCTTACCACATGCAGGACCGAGATCGACACCGGTACCAGCATAATCTAAAATAGGTACGCTGGTTGCCTCGATCTGTTCTCTTATTTTTGCAGGGCAGTTGGATGCAAGAACTACCATCTTTGCTTCGTTTTTAACTGCTGCCTCAATAGTGCGGTTCGCGCCCATGATGACAGTACCTGTCCTGATAACTTTGATAAGTGCTTTATCAATATTAATATCCATTTTACATCAACCCATCTATATTGTCAATTTGAGATTTGTATTCTAATATCTGAATCCTTATATCTACTTTCTGGTTGCAACCTAATACTCAAAGGTCTTTGAGAGGATTTCTTGCAATCAAGTGAACATCACCAGTACCGAGCTTGATCGGCTGACCGACAATGATGTTCTCAGTAACACCATTAAGCTCATCGATATCACCGCGCATACCGGCATCAAGCAAGTGATTAACAGTAACCTCGAACGCTGCACGGGCAAACACACTGGCCTTCTCACCGGAAATACCGTGACGACCGATCTGCTTTACCTCTCCATCACAGGTCATGATGTCCGACACAAGCATGAGGTGGCGGATATCCACAGTAAGACCCTGCTCACGCAGAGTGTCACTGGCTTCCTTAATGATGGCAAAACGAGCAGCTTCGACCCCGAACACTTCATAGATCTCACCAATATTGTTAGTAGAGGTCCTTGAAAGGTCTATACCTTCGACATCGAGAATTTCCTTAAGCATTGAGCCTTCAGTATAAAGAGTGTATTCTTCACCATCTTTTCTGATAACTACCCTCTTGATACCCTCAATACCTTTCAAAGTGATACCATGAATGTTCTTGGCAAGCTGGAGCAGATCCCTGTATAAAGGTTCCTTTGGGATCACAATGATCTGATTTGCAACCTCATCGGAGATCTTTACCTTTACACCAAGACCAGCTTCAAGCTTTTCAGCAATGGCCTCAACGCCAATGCCCCTCTGCAAAAGCATCTTCTCATTAAGATCGAGGATAAGGTTCATGTTAGCAAGATCGGTCGTAACGTCCGCCAGATGCTCGATATGAGTAGCTTCGATCTCCCATGCGACCTTCCTTGCGAATTCCCTGTCTGCAGCATGCTCTTTGACAAGAGCAACGGTCATCATAGGAGTACTTGGAGTCTTCCTTGCATCCACGATCTCGATAAGACGTGGCAAACCCAACGTAACGTTGATCTCAGCCACACCAGCGTAGTGGAAAGTACGCATGGTCATCTGAGTACCAGGTTCACCAATGGACTGTGCAGAGACCACACCAACCGCTTCACAGGGCTCAACACATGCATACTCATAGTCTGCCATGACACGTTCGATGATTACTTCCATTTCTTTTTTCGTGACACCGACATCCACTACATCCTTTCTTAACGTAGCAAGTGTCGTCTTTGGGAGCGGAAGACCGCTTATCATAGAATCGATAGTAGCTTCACTGATGGACATTATACCACCTCCTTACCTGTAACAGACCTGACAACACGGTGTATTGCCTCTGGCTTACTGTAATCACTCTTTGTGGAGTCGATACCATCTTCACCGTACTTGAATTGTACAATGACGCCTCTCGTCTCGCGCACAGAACCATCATACTGCACCTCAAGGTCCTGCAGCGCATTCACAAGACGCCTCTGAAGGTAACCTGACTGAGAAGTACGGACCGCAGTATCCACAAGACCTTCACGACCACCAATTGCGTGGAAGAAATACTCAGTAGGATTCAATCCACTCTTGTAACTTGCCTTCACGAAACCGTGAGCATCTGCACCAAGGTCACCCTTATCGAAGTGAGGGAGGGTCCTATCTGCATATCCTCTCCTTATACGCTCACCACGAACCGCCTGCTGGCCTACACAAGCCGCCATCTGGGTCAAGTTCAAAATAGAACCACGAGCACCAGACCTTGCCATTATAACCGCAGAGTTTTCAAGACCAAGACTCTGGTCAGCCATTCCACCAGTATCATCTCTTGCCTTACCCAGAGTCTGCATGATCCTCATTTCAATGGTCTCAGCAAGGGTCCTGCCCGGCAAAGCTTCAAGTTCCTTGTTCTCATAGGCCTGAACAAGTTCAGAGACCTCGTTTTCAGCGTCCTGTAGCCTTATAGCAATGCCTTCCTTGGCCTCTAACGGAATATCCTCATCACTGATACCAAAGCTCAGACCGGTGTGCATCACACCTCTGATAGCAAGCCTTGTGAAATCGTCTACGAACTGTGCACCTGCAGTGGTACCGAATTCTTTAACGACCTTATCAAGAACACGTCCTTTGAACGCACCAATTGCCTGCTCATCGATAGTACCTTTGATAAGTTCACCATCTTCGATGACAACATAAGCATCGTACTCACAGTCCCCTTTCTTACAGGTATCACACTTGAAACATACCTGCGCAGGGAACTCCACATAAAGTCCCTTAGGAAGGATCTGACTGAAGATCTGCTTTCCGTCCCAATAAGGCTCACCATCTTCAAGATGACCCCTAGGCTCTGGAAGCTCACGCAATTCAGACTTACGGAGAAGTTCCAGTGCATCGTTCTTACTAATGAAATTTTGAGTCCTTGTCAAAAGGAACAGACCGGAAATGTGATCGTGTATACCACCGATGATAGGACCACCGAAACGCGGGGAAAGGATGTTTTCCTGAACCTGCATAAGGATACTGGCCTCTGCACGTGACTCTTCTGTCTGAAGAACGTGCATGTTCATCTCATCACCGTCAAAATCAGCATTGTATGGCGGACATACAGCAGGATTGAGCTTGAATGTCTTATTAGGGAGTACCTTTATGCGATGAGCCATGATACTCATCTTGTGCAGTGAAGGTTGCCTGTTGAACAGCACGATATCCCCATCCTGCAGCTGCCTTTCAATGGTCCATCCAGGCTCGAGCTTCTCAAGAAGTTCTTCTTTGTTGATATCGGTGACCTTGATACGACGTTCATCATCACGGATAACATAATTCGCACCCGGATGAACTTCGCGTCCACGGCGGACATATTCCCGCATAAGGTCAAGGTTCTTTGAAATGACCCTTACAGGAATTGTCATATGTTGTGCAATAGAAATGGGAACACCGACTTCATTGATACTAAGGTTGGGATCAGGAGATACCACAGTACGTGCAGAGAAGTTCACACGCTTACCTGACAGACTTCCTCTGAAACGTCCTTCCTTACCCTTAAGACGCTGGGTCAAGGTCTTCAGCGGCCTTCCTGACCTGTGTCTGGCAGGAGGTACACCTGAAACCTCATTATCGAAATAAGTTGTAAGGTGATATTGCAAAAGCTCCCAAAGGTCCTCAATGATAAGCTGAGGAGCACCAGCATCTCTATTTTCCTGGAAACGCTGGTTGATACGAATGATATCCACAAGCTTGTGGGTCAGATCATCCTCACTGCGCTGACCGGATTCAAGCGTGATGGATGGCCTCACAGTGACCGGAGGTACCGGAAGAACTGTAAGGATCATCCATTCAGGACGGGCAGTATCAGGGTTCATCCCCATTACACGGATATCATCGTCTGAGATGTTCTCGAACCTGTCCCTTATCTCGGTAGGGGTCAGCTTATGACCATTCTCAATGTACTCACTTGGCTTCTCGAACTTTATATCGAGCTGCTCCTCATTACAGTAAGGGCAGGTTTTTGACTTCCTTGCTTCCTTGAAGACATTATTGATAACATCATCAGGAAGGTGACCCATATCCTTTTGCCTGGACAGCTGTTCAAGGAAGTCCCTCTTCTTGCCTTCCTCAAGCAGAAGGGAACTGCACTTGCAACAGACCGAACGTAAGATCTTACGAAGGATCTTATTGAAACCAACGTGGATAACAGGTGCCACAAGTTCGATATGCCCGAAGTGACCAGGGCATTCACCAGCACGGCTTCCACAGGATTTACATTTAAGTCCAGGATCGATCACACCAAGACGCAGGTCCATAAGACCCATGTCTATCGGATAACCGTCATCATCATAGGTATCCGCAGTTATGATCGATGTAACGCTCATTTTACGTACTTCGCGCGGAGAGATCAAACCGAATTTGATCGCACCGATCCTCTTTGGTATTGAAGGTACCATATTGTCCATCTGCATTATTATCACACCGCATCATCAAGTCTAAGTCTTGGAGCAACCCCAAGGGATTTGATCTCATCAAGAAGCAACTTGAACGCATAGCTCATTTCCACCGGGTGAATATCCGTTTCAGCACCACAGTTCGTACAGTATCTGATATTACGTGTCCTGTCAAAGGTTGCCACCATACCACAGTGCCCACATACGAGTTCTACGACCTTATCAGACTCATCGAGAAGCCTTTCCTTCAAGGTCATCGCAGCACCGTGTCCGATCAGTACATCTCTTTCCATTTCACCAAACCTAAGACCTCCTTCACGGGCACGTCCCTCAGTTGGCTGACGGGTCAGTACCTGCACAGGACCTCTGGACCTTGCATGGATCTTTGATGCGACCATGTGGTGAAGCTTCTGATAAAGGATAACACCAACGAAAACATCCGCCTGGATCTTCTTACCGGTAACACCATCACAGAATACCTCTTTGCCTGTGTGGGAAAAACCATTTTTCTGAAGCCCTGCACGGATACCATCCTCCTTATCGCCGGAGAATGCAGTACCCCACTTACGCTGACCTTCAAGAGAACCAAGTTTCCCACCGATCATTTCCAGAACGTGAGCAACGGTCATACGTGAAGGGATAGCATGAGGATTAATAACAAGATCAGGAACCATACCAAGCTCCGTAAATGGCATATCATGATATGGAACGATCAAACCGATAACTCCCTTCTGACCGTGTCTTGATGCGAACTTGTCACCGATCTCAGGAATCCTCTCATCCCTTATCTTCACCTTTGCAAGCCTTGTACCATTGATAGACTCAGTAAGAATAACAGTATCAACGATACCTTTCTCGTTAGAGCGCATCGTGATCGCACTTTCCCTGCGCTGTTCAATGGCTATACCAAAGTCAGACTGCTCTTCAAGGAACCTTGGAGGACTTGTCTTACCGATAAGCACATCATTTGGACCTACAACGGTCTCAGGGTTCACAAGACCATCAATATCGAGGTTTGCATATGCTTCTGCACTACGGGCACCCCTGAACTCAGAATCCGGTATCTCGAACTTGTCTTCCTGGCCACCAGGATAGCGGCGTTCTTCACCTTCAAAGGTTCTCAGGAAGTGGCTTCTTCCAAGACCCCTCTCAATGGAACCCTTGTTGAAGACCAGTGCATCCTCAATATTATGCCCTTCATAGGACATAACAGCTACAACGAAGTTCTGTCCAGCCGGACGTTCATCGAAATGGATAGAATCACAGGTCTGAGTACGAGTCATTGCCTTCTGCGGATAGTGAAGTACATGTGCACGTGTATCTGGCCTGAGTTTCAGGTTGGATGAAGAAACACCGATACACTGCTTGATCATAGCTGCACCCATGGTGTTCCTCGGAGAAGCATTGTGCTCCGGATATGGGACCATACCAGTACAGATACCAAGCATCAAGGAGGGGTCTATCTCAAGATGGGTGTGGTTAGGAGTAAGGTCCTTTTCATAAAGACCAATGAATATATTCTCTTCCTCTTCAGCATCCAGATATTCAACAAAGCCCATAGCCAAAACATCACGGAACGATATCTCGCCATCCCGGAGCTTTTCGATATGTTCTTCAGTGATCAGCGGAACACCATCTTTAACAACGAGAGCAGGCCTTCTTGCGCGACCCATATCAGAGCTTAAGATTACTTCGTGAATATCCTCGTAAAGAGTTACATTCAACTGATCAGGCAACATACCGCTGCGGCGCTGCCCCCTTATACTCTCGACAAGCTCTACCGGATCATCGTGAGTTCCGATAAATTCCCCATCGAGGAAGACTTTTGTTTCAGTCATTCTTGCACCTCCGCCTCATCGCCGCCCACAGGATCGGCATTTTCATCCATGAACTCATGATAGTCAACATCTCCAGGTACAGCCACTGCTTTGGTTTCGACCTTTACAGCAGGTTCATCGCCCTCATCATGAGGAGTCAATTCCAGATCGTCCTCATAATCCACATCAGCAGCCAATTCCAATATGATTTCCGGGACATAGATTTCCACAGGAGTTACACCAAGTCCGTAAATGACATTCTTAACAACTTCCTTATCCTCTATACCAGTAGAAAGCTCGACCATCTGGGCAAAGTTCTTCACCAGACCACAATTTGGACCTTCCGGAGTCTCTGAAGGACAAAGGCGTCCCCATTGTGTGGGATGCAGATCACGAGCCTCAAAGTGAGGTTGTGCCCTTGAAAGTGGAGAAATGACACGTCTTAAGTGAGAAAGAGTTGAGATGTAATCCGTGCGGTCAAGCAATTGAGATACACCACTCCTTCCGCCTACCCAGTTACCTGTGGCAAGAGGGTGCTGAAGACGGTCGGTAAGAACATCCGCACGCACAAGTGTCGCTACATTCAATTCCCTGTTCCTCATGTTAGCCCGTTCAAGCTGGTATTTTACATCACGTGCAAGACGATTGAAAGCTACCCTGAAAAGATCTTCCATCAGGTCACCGGTCAACTTAAGCCTCTTATTGGAGTAGTGATCCTTGTCATCATCTGAGCGCCTTTTAAGAGCAAGTTCGAAGCATGATTCCGCCATCCTACCAAGGAAATGTGCCTTTGGGATCCTGTCCTTAGGATCGTTGCCAAGGTGTGGAAGAAGATAACGGTCGATAACATAGTTCGCACGCTTCATCTGGTATTCCCTTGCCTGTCCGGAAGCCACACGGCCACCGATCTTCTCAATAGCATCTTCTATTGTGAAGACCTCTGCCTCTTCGAGGTTCTCGAACATGAACTTCATGATCTCAGGATCTGTCGAAACGATCTTTGCGACATCTTCATCGGTCTCAACACCCAGAGCGCGCATCAATGTAATGAAGTTGATACGACCGGAGATAGATGGGAATGAGATCTCCAAAAGGGATTTCCTGCCTCTTTCCACGACTACAAGTGCCCTGTAACCTCTCCTCTGAGAGAACACCTTTGAAACTTCGATGGAGTCACCATACCGCTCACCGAGCTCAGTAAGGATCTTGTTAGGGGCAAGGTCCTCAAGTGTCATCACAACACGTTCAGTACCATTTACAATAAAATATCCCCCAGGATCAAGCGGATCCTCACCATGTTGGATCATTTCGGCATCGCTTATGCCAACAAGGTTACAGATCTCCGATTTGATCATTACAGGAAGCTGGCCGACCTTTGCCTCCCTTGGCTCTCCTTCCTCACCATTCTGTACAACAGACATTTCCAGGAAAAGAGGAGCCGAATAAGAAAGGTTACGCAACCTTGCCTCGTTTGGATACAATTTCTCAATTGCACCATCTGCTTCTTTTACTACTGGATGTTCCACCCTTATCTTACCAAGTTTGACATAGATATCCTCGAGATCGGTCTCAATTATACCTTGTTCATTAATGATCTTCTGAAGACCATGTTTGACAAACTTGTCATAAGAGTCAATGTGATGCTGCACAATCTTGTCCTTTGTGAAATAGGCTTCTGATAATACGCTCGTGTCTAACGCGATGATAGCACCCTCTTTTAGTTAATGGATTCTAGAATAGAAATATTAGTGGAATTAACGGTCACTGCGACCATATAGGCGGTCACAGTATCAACTCGGCCGAATGCACTCTCGAAACAATGCATTAAAAAGCAACCAAAATAAGTGGATAAAGAATAAACAAGATATTTCAAATATTAAAACCTCGTTTCACTCTATTACATATCTGTAATACAGTGCTTCACCTGCAGTCTGGCTTTTGCGAATAACCTTCACAACATTGCCAGGCTCCGCACCAAGCTCTAGTGCGATAGGATCTGTTACTTTTATCTTTGGTAACTGTTCCCTTTCAACATTATAATGTGTCAGGACAGTTTTCAGATCATCCTCATCCATAATTTCATGATGGGGGATTAATTCGTGGTCAAGCAGGCTGAACTTACTCAAATTTACTCCTCCTAAAAAATATGCAAGCAATATATCCATGAATTGCTGGCGGGCTTGTAGGGATTTGAACCCTAGACCGTCTGGTTAAAAGCCAGACGCTCTGCCTGACTAAGCTACAAGCCCACGGCGACTACTGCACCGGCACCATAAATGCCGCCTCATACAGCGAGGTAAATAGGGAACACTACTATATAAGCATACCGGGTACACATTGTGCACATTTTTGGAGTGAACGTGTTCAATCCACACGTACAAAATACATATTGAAATATAAATGAAAGAGGTATGAAATTGTCAATACATATTTATAGGATTATTTTCACTTTTTACAAAGTTAACCCTTTTTCACATGGAATTATTGAATATTCTGCCCTTATCAATATCAAGCGCATTTTTCAGACCGCTAACGCACTAACCAGATCTTTGCAAAGTACTATTCAGCCTGAATAACAACTTACAGAAAAGTTGCACCAATAATTGCAAAGAGAGTTAGCATATTGCATTTTCGGGATTTCCATTATATGCCTCTCATTATATAAGCTTTGACCCCGAAAATCACCAACCAATGACTTGAATGCATGAAAAAAGAAGATATATACACTGAAATTTTAAATTTTGAACATACAGATCAAAACGATAAAAAGAAAAAACAGTTAAAAAAATAATTACAGGACAATTATGTCCCGCACTCCCATCCTTCCATATATTCGGTCTGATGAGGTTCAAGTTTATCAATATCAATGCCCATTGATTTCAATTTCAGTTCAGCAACATACATATCAAGATCATGCGGTACAGGATGTACACCATTCTCAAGTTTGGTCTCAGCAATATATTTGACACATAGTGCCTGATTTGCAAAGCTCATATCCATAACCTCTGCCGGATGACCATCACCTGCTGCAAGATTTACAAGTCTGCCATCTGCAAGAACATTAATTCTCTTACCCGCAACATTGTACTCCTTGATATTCTTCCTGACCGTCCTTACAGAACTGGCCATGGCAGTCAGCTCTTCAAGATTGATCTCCACATTGAAGTGACCTGAATTTGCAAGAATTGCACCATCTTTCATTACCTCAAAGTGCTTCTTTGAAAGGATATCGACATTACCCGTAGTTGTGACGAATATATCACCATACTTTGCAGCCTCGGCCATGGACATGACCCGGTGACCATCCATACGAGCCTCGAGTGCACGAATAGGGTCGATCTCTGTCACAATGACATCCGCACCAAGTCCTGAAGCACGCAATGCAGCACCCTTACCACACCAGCCATATCCGCCGATAACAACGGACTTTCCAGCAATCAAAAGATTAGTGGTCCTCATGATACCATCCCACGATGACTGACCTGTACCATACCGATTATCGAAAAGGTATTTTGTCATTGCATCGTTTACCGCAACAACAGGCATCTTCAATGCACCATCCTTCTCCATTGCCTTGAGCCTGTGAATACCGGTAGTGGTCTCCTCACAGCCACCAAGGATCCCAGGGAGCAGATCTGTGCGCTCAGTATGAAGCTTGAAGATAAGGTCTGCACCATCATCGATCGTGATATCAGGCTTCATATCAAGCACTTTATCGATAGCCTCATAATATTCATCACTGCAGCAATCATACTTTGCATAGCAATTGATGTTATCACGCGTATTAAGAGCTGCTGAAACATCATCCTGTGTGCTCAACGGATTGCAACCTGTAATGGCCACTTCGGCACCACCGAGAGCAAGTGCCTCCACAAGAGCGGCGGTCTTTGCTTCAACATGCAACGCCATTGCGATCTTATGCCCTTTCAAAGGCTGTTCACGTTCGAAGTTCTCCCGAATGATAGAAAGAACAGGCATGTGACTGCGCACCCACCCGATCTTCATATCACCGGATTCTATCAAATCTTTATCACTCATATTTATATCTCCAGTATAAATTCAAATATTGTATAACAAAACGAACCCGCATCAATTCTTGGCATCGACCCTTGACACCAGATCGGAAGCCGCCTCTTTAGCATCATCGATGATCTTCTGCTCGTCCATGCAAAGCACCTTATGATCATCCATAAGAACCTTACCATTAACAATAGAAGTCCTCACGTCACTCCCACCTGCCGAATATACCAATTGTGAAGGTACATCGAACAACGGAGTCAGGTGTGATCGGTTCATGTCAACAATTATAACATCTGCATTATAACCTTTCCCCAACATCCCACTCTTAATATCAAGTGCCTTTGCCCCACTGACAGTGGCCATCTCAAGTACTTTCCTCGCAGGAAGTGCAGTTGGGTCCATTGTATCCACCTTTTGCAACAATGTGGCAGTTTTCATCTCATCGAACATATCGAGATTATTATTGGAAGCACAACCATCAGTACCAAGACAGACATTTGCCCCCCTATCAAGTAACTTTGTCACCGGTGCGACACCTGATGCCAGCTTCATATTGCTCACCGGATTATGCGAGATATTGACATTATTGTTGGCCAGGATGTCCATGTCCCCATCAGAGAGCCAGACACAATGTGCTGCAAGAACATCAGGTCCAAAGAAATCGATACTATCCAGCATATTAACAGAACACATGCCATACTGTCCCTTCATCTGGTTAAGTTCAGCCTCGGTCTCAAGCACATGAATATGTATCTTAGCATTGTCTGCAACAGCCTGTTCTTTTACTTTAATAAGGAATTCCTTTGAACAGGTATTGGGTGCATGTGGACCATACATTGCAGAGATCCTTCCGTCCGCCTCCCCATTCCACTCGTTCACAAACCCTTTACCTTTCTTAAGTTCGTTCTTCCCCTTCTCAGCATCCCCCAGTTCGATCATGCCGTAGGAAAGAGCAGCCCTTAGGCCTGAAGACTCCACGACCTTACCGACCTCTTCCATGAAGAAGTACATATCCGCAAAGGCCACGGTTCCGCTTTTGATCATTTCCAGACATGCAAGGTTCGTACCCGCGACCACGTCTGACGCAGTAAGCTCAGCTTCTGCCGGCCATATATGGTCCTGAAGCCATGACGCAAGCGGAAGATCGTCTGCATAACCCCTGAAAAGCGTCATGCCTGCATGGGTATGTGTATTAACGAAACCCGGCATAACGACGCCGCCACGTGCATCGATAACAGTATCTGCTGTCGCTTCAGTTGACTCGGCAACCTCGACTATACTGCCATCATCTATAACCACAACCCCGTTTTTAAGGTCCCCTAACTCAGGGTCCATTGTCAGAACATTACCGTTCTTAATTATAATATCTGCCATATGATCACTATACCTGTTACTTGTTCGATGTTTCAACCTCAAGTGCATCAAGGTATTGATGCATTATCCTGAGCCTGTCCGCTGCAATCCTCTTTGCAGTCGTAGTGTTTAAGCCACCCATTATTTTAAAAGGTTTCATTTCCATATATTCAGCAAAGCCATCCAGAGGATCTGCCGCATAAGCATTACGTGATGAACTTTTCTCTATCCCGCTGGAATGTTTCAAGCTACGCAGAGCACCCATTGACATTACCGCCCTGAATATCCCGATAGCCCCAAGAGCATCGATACGATCGGCATCCTGCAATATCTGCCCTTCGAGCGATCCTGCCTTGTGTCCCCGACTGAACCGGTGCGTACGGATGCAGGAAACGACATGATCGATAACCGAAGACTCAACACCTTCCTTCATGAGAAGATCATACGCGATCTCAGCACTATGGACAGCATGGTCACCACCTTCACGGTGCTCTTTCACCACACCCACATCATGAAGCAAAGCTGCAAGACGTATAATTTGAAGATCACCACCTTCCTCGCTCTGTATAAGCACACAGGTGGATTCCACACGTTCAATGTGAGACATCTCATGAGAACTTGGCTCATCGGCAAGCACATCTGCAACGAACTGACGTGTTCTTTCAATAATGACCATACAAACCTCACATATCCATAATTAGCGCATCAAGCCCGTCACGGATCTCACGAACAGCTTCTGACAATACCCTGCCATTGTCATGCTCGTCCACAATTTTCTGAAGTTCAAAGGGGTCAAGCGCTTTTAGTTCAGTTGCAAGCCCGACCATATTCTCAAGTGCTCTGACAACATTATCAACAATGGTCACAGTTGCAGTTCGGGACGTACGTGACATAGGGTTCAGGTCTATGGCAATAACGATCTTGCCCATATCAACAAGTTTCTGACACCGATCACCATCCTCAAGAGGAACAAGCACGACATCCGCCTTGTAAATACCATCCGAGTCCACGATCGCTCTGCCATGGTCCAGAGAAAGCCTTGCATCCCCCTTTCCACCAAGCACCTCAGAAGCACCCTTTTGCTTAAGATGGGAAATGATACGTTCCACGCGTTCATCACTGCGGTGGAACAGATTCACTTCAAGCGGAGCACTGACCAGTTCAGAAAGTTCCACAAGAAGCTCCGGCACAAGGGCTGCAGCATTTCCATTGACAGAAAGAATAGGACGCTCAGCAAGAAGCAGCATACAGACAGCTACTTTCTCTGCCAAAAAAGCAGAAGTGGTGGTCCTTTCACCAACAAGATAATCGAAACACTCACCTCTGCCCTGTGCAACCAGTCCCTGCTGACTGGTAATTCCAATATCCACACCCTCGACTATCCGCTCCCTTGTCATAAGGGAAGCGTAGCGAGGGTGATCCTTAGGAATATCACTCATACTTACCACATATCTTAGGCAGTAGCATCAAGGATAATTCCCTGATCCGAAGGTACTATCAAGGTCTGCACTTCCTGACTCTCAAGCATCTGGATGTACTTGTAGTTGATAAGCTTCGGGTTCTTTGAAAATTCTACATTGACCAGACGCAGAGCTTCGGCCTCACCTGTTGCCTGAACGATCGTAGCATTGGCAATACCATTAGCTTCGATGATCCTTCGTTCAGCTTCGAGCTGCTCTTTCTGTTTCACGAAGATCATCCTCTGAGCATCCTGATCCGCCTGAAGCTTGGATTCAATAGCATCAGCGATCTTTGTTGGAAGTTGGACATTCCTGAGCAGAACCTCTTCAACAATTATACCATCGGCAACAAGAGCCTTTTCCATCTCAATCTGCATTTCAGTAGCTACAAGGTCCCTTTGCTCACCATATATGGCCATGGCAGTGTGACCGGAAACAACTTCTCTTATAACTGATTTGATAGTAGGTCTGATGATCTTCTGTGCATAAGCGGTACCAAGTTTTGTATGAACAACACTTGCATCATCTGAAACAAGCCTGTACCTGACAGAGATATCAAGCCCTAGCGTCAAGCCTTCATTGGTCAATGCATTTATCTGGTCATCTCCGACAACTTCACCTTCTGCAGCTTTGGCGCTCATTGTGTACATTTCGCTCCGGACAGAATACTTTGTAACGCTTACCCAGGGAGGTACAATATGCAAACCTTCACCAAGTTCATCATCCATTACACCACCGAACTGACTGAACTTCACTCCGACCTGTCCTGCACCAACTGAAACGAATATAGATCCGAACACTGCCGAAAAGATAAGCAATATCACAAGAACTATTGCACCACCACGAAGGATGTTTGCCACCATTGGAGGGATATTTATCTCCGGCATCTGTGGGTCTTTAGTACTTTTTGGGCCTTTGGGATCCCAATCATCTTCCATTACCATAATCTTTGCTCCTTTTTTATAAAATAAAACTGAATTCTAATACATACTGCGATAGTCGTTAGGTCTTCTTCAATGTTGCGAACAAAAGACCCTGAGATCAAATATCCAAAGGAAGGAGATTGCAAGAACCAACATTGTAGGTAAGGACATCACCGAACTCCTTAAGGGATTCCATAACATCCCCCTTCGAAGCAGCTCCTGAAATCGCAAAAATAGTGTCCCCCAGCATTGCCTGTGAGGACATACCACCAATAGCATCCACAGCTTCGAGGGCATCCAACAAGCGGTCGCTGGAAAGCCCGCACCTCAATGTGAACTGTTTCGAAAGTTCCATGAAATTATCCAGCGTAGGCATTGAAAGCAACGAACGTAAAGCTTCCCTGCCGGCAGAATTTATCTCACGCATAATAACACTGTCCTCAAGAATAGAACCGGTGGAAAGTTCACCCAGCACAACACAAAATATCTCGAAAGGAGGGGATGGGACCCTGTCAAGCTTACCATACGGAGGACAGCCCGCAGACAGGCGGATAGGTATCCCACCCTGGGACTGACCTTCGACATCACCCATCCCACTTCCATTCGTGACCTCTGCAATATGAGCGGTCCCTAACAACTGATTGGAAGTAAGACCCAGAGAAAAGGCTTCGTTCAATGCATAGGCCACGCTCAACGCACCTGCGGCTGAAGCACCAAAACCACACCCGATCGGAATAGAGGAAGTGCAACTGACCTTGACCGGGAAATCAACTAATTGTTCCACAACTGCCCTCGTGGTCTCTGCTAAAACAGGGATACCATCAAGGATGATTTCCGTCCCACCCACGCATTCAGAAACGGTGGTCTCAATACCACCATCAAGAACAAGACCGCATCCTGTAGAACCTCTCTTTTGAGGCAGGGGGTCATCATGTATCTCAAAGAAACCGGTAATATGCCCGGGTGTAAAAGCCCTACCAACAGAGCTCTCAGTGGACATTTAATTCCCTTTTAGTCAACATGTCTTCTATATTATCCGCCAATGCTCCAGCGATAAGTCTTTTGTTCCCACTGATATGAGTGATCTCACCATTTTCAGCAGGTATTATGTAGACATCGTTCTCAATTGTACCCATCCCGCTGCTACCTACCTCATTGGCCACGACCATATCCAGATCCGCATCCTCCATCGAATCTTTTGCGCGGACAATGAGCTCATCTTCAGAAATGTATGCCTCTGCCTTGAACCCAATCACAGAGAGGTCCGGATAAGCATCACGCACCTCACGTATCAGTTTGCGGGTGCTTCTGAACTTCAATGAAAGGTCACCGCCGGACTTGATCTTATCATCCCTGGCATCAATGGTATAATCTGAAATTGCCGCCGCACTGATAAGCATATCATACCCGTACTCAAGTTCCTTTAATGTAGCATCCACCATCTGACCGGCACTTTCCACAAGTATCTCGCTGACGCCATCAAGCTCGAGATTGCCCCTATGGACCACGGTAACATCTGCACCCCTGCGATAGAATTCCAGTGCGAGCTCCCTGCCAGTGGTGCCTGAAGAACGGTTGGTGATAATTCTGATAGGATCAATGGATTCTGCGGTCGCCCCACTCGTAATGAGCACTTTTTTACCGGAAAGGACACTATCCCCAAGAGCACGCTCCGCAGCAAGTACTATCTGGTCGTTCGATGCGATCTTCGCTATACCCTCACTGAGATGAGGACCAACAAATGAAATATCCCAGCTCTTTAGCTTATCGATATTTTCCATCACTGCCGGATGTTCATACATGGAATTATGCATGGCAGGGACGACTATTACAGGAATAGCGGAACCTATGGCCGTTGTCGCAAAAGTAGTTACAGGAGTGTCATCCACCCCAACTGCCATCTTACCAATAGTGTTAGCAGTTGCCGGTGCTATCAGTAGAAGATCGGCACAACCTTCAGCACCACAGAACTTCACATGTTCGACCTCACCGGCGAGGTCAGTGATCACTTCATGTCCTGTTGCATAATGCAGCGCATCCTTATGGATGATATGCTGTGCAGCCTCGCTCATTACACCATAGACATCTGCACCATTACGAATGAGTTCACGTGCAAGTTCTATGACCCGTACTGCACCTATACTGCCCGTTACTGCAAGAACTATAGTCTTTCCGGAAAGAGAGGCACTTTTCTGCCCCTTGATCCACATAGTAGGATGGCGTGAAGTATTCATCATATGAACTTTGTATTCTACTGATAAGTACCTTACTGAATGTTTTAAGAAGATATGACAGAATTTTTATTTATGGAGAACTTAACTTGAGTCAAATGGATGATAAGAAAAAAGTGGTGGAGAACCTGAACTCCCTTTTCAGCCGGTATTCAGGAAAAGAAAGGTTGGAGAATGAGATAGAGAAGCTACAGTCACATCTACTTGAGATAGAGATAGACAAAAAGCGCCTCGAAAAGAACGAAACCAACACAAAAAAGGCCATTGCTGCAAAGCAGGAAGCTGAACAGAAGCTGAATGAGGCTGATGTCCGTATAGAAACACTTACGCACCAACTTGAAGAGCTCAGGAACAAGGGAACGAATGAGAACTCATTTTCCCTTATTGAAGAGATATCACCATCGTCTTTCGAACCTTACATCGAGAGATTAGCATCCATAACTTCCGGCAACGATTCGTTCATCACTGCTTACATGACATATGAACAGATGCAGGCCAACGAGATACAGGGAAAACTCGCAAAACATCTCGACCAGGACACATTGCAGTTGCTCAAAAAGATAAATTCCAATACTGGATATGTGCTATTCTACGACAATATGAAGATGGTATGCGAGGTAATACTACCCCCCATCCCCATAACCGAAAGTTTATTGGAGATCGCCGGATCGTTCAATGTAGAACCACTTACAAAGCTGTTGGACAGGGAAATGACCGTCTGCGTACTTGCAACACATGCAGGGGAATCGCTCATAGGAATAACATCTGATAAGACCGTCTTTGATGAGGACATGGTCATCAGAAGCAGTGTCAAGGCAAAACACACAAAAGGCGGATTTAGCCAAAGACGTTTTGAGAGACTTCGGGATGAAGACATTGCACACCATGCGGATAAAGTCAGAAGTGCACTGAAAGATCTGCTTGCAAGCTCGATGATCGACATCGATATGATGTTCCTCTGTGGCGATATTGTCCTTGCCGGCCATATAGTGGATGAGATGAATATCGAGATACCGTTGATGGAAAGGAACATTGACGCAAGGATAGAAAAACATGACACAGGCAACATTCTGAGAAGTATCTTTAGTTGCCGTCGTTATAGATTATGAGAGATGTTCACATGATAGAGCCGGAAGAACTCGAAGGGATCGTAGGTGCCCTTGGTGCAGCAACTCATGAAGAAGTTATCAGCATCGTGAAGGAACTTGCCTATGAAAGGGATGAAGATGAGCCTTTGCATGACGAAATTGAGAAAATGTGTGAAAAGGCTGTTTCCGAACATCTTCTTGAGACCATATCTTCAGAAGAGCTAAGTGAAGAATGTGACAAATGTGAAGAGGGTATGGAGTTCTATATCCTTGGACCCAATGCATTTCCCGAGTATCCGTTCGAACTCAGTGAAGTATTAGATATACTGAAACTGGACAAGCGCGAAGTTGATTCGGAAAAGCTCACACAGAGATATTCCGAAAGCCTAAAAGCAAGACTCGCAGAACTCCGGCACAATATAGACAAATATTCGGAGAATGTGAAAGAGGGTAGGGAGTTCTATATCCTTGGACCCAACGCATTTCCCGAACATCCATTCGAACTCAGCGAAGTAATAGATATACTGAAAACGGACAGGAACGAAGTTGATACGGAAAAGCTCACACGAAAGAATTCCGAAAGACTAAAAGCAAGGTTCACGAAACTCAAGCACAATATAGACAAATGTTCGGAGAATGTGGAAGGGAGTCTGGATATCCTGACACTTGAACAACAATACAGCGACCTTCTGAACGTTTACTACGATTATGATTCATGGCTCGAAGGCGGTATTGCAGATATGGAGAACGACATATTAGCTCTTAGCAAACAGATCGATTCCCTTGGTACAGCACAAGATATTTGATGTTTGCATGCGATGAGAGGTCAGATATACATGGCAAGGGATAGAAGAGATACTTATTATTGGAGAGCAAAGGATGAAGGCTATCGTTCAAGGGCAGCCTACAAGCTTTTCCAGATCAATGAAAAACATGAAGTGATCAAAGAAGGCGATACTATCGTGGACCTGGGTGCCGCTCCTGGAGGATGGTTGGAAGTCGCCAAGAAGATCTCCGGCGGAAAGATAGTAGGAGTTGACCTTCGCCGCATAAAGGAGATCGAAGGTGTGGATACCATCAAAGGGGATATCACATCTGACGAAACAATTAAAAAGATAATAGAAATGGTAGGTGAAGGAGGCGCTGATGTAGTTATATGTGATGCTGCACCAAACCTTTCCGGTAACTGGAGCCTTGACCATGCACGTTCCATCGACCTTACCACATCTGCCCTTGAATGTGCAAAAAAGATCCTTAAACCAAAGGGACATTTTATTGTGAAAGTATTTCAGGGTGATATGTTCAAAGAGTACATGGACAAAGTTCGCGAAAGTTTCACGTACACCCGTGCATTCTCACCAAAAGCCTCAAGGCAAGAGAGTGCAGAGATCTATGTCATCGGGAAGAAATTGCTTACAGCACCCTTTAAGATCGATGATAAGTTCGATGTCACCATCAAAAAGATAGGATCTAAGGGCAATGGGATAGCCTTTGTTGAAGACTTTGTGGTCTTTATGCAGGATGAGGTTAAAAAAGGAGAGAACGTCCGTATAAAGATAGTAGACGTTAAACCGGAATTTGCTTTTGCAATTGTCATTGGACGTTATGACGAAGAGTTAAAAGATAAAAATGAAGAATAAAGTGATATCCTTCAGCGATCCTGAAGGGTTTCCACCTCTTCCACAAGGAGCGAGCCGGCAGCGACCTCATCTATGCTGTGAATGACCGCTCCAAGTTTTTCGATCTCCTGTTTTACCACTTCATATTCAATATTATCACCTTCAATGGTAATCTTGATGTTCTCTGTCCTCTGGTCGACCTCATACAGACCGATATTCACACCCGTAACACCATCAACACCACTCAACTTTCCAGCCAGTTCGATAGTAGAGGGATGATGGGGTTTCAATACATCCAGAACCAATCTTCGAATTCTTGTCAATTTGTTCAGCCTTCCCAAAAACTTCTGGTCAATTCGGAGAGTAATAGAAATATAGATAATTATCTGATAATTAACAATTTAAGTTTTGTCAGCAAACCTTATATAAACATTGATAAGAATACTGTTCGCACACAAACGATTAATATGAACAGTACATTAAAAACAAAAATTAATTCATAATTTATACAATAAAATCCCAGGTGAGTACATGATCGACCTACACACACACACCGTATTCAGTGACGGAGAACTTATTCCAAGTGAACTTGTACGAAGAGCTGTTACTTTTGGATACAGAGGTATCGGGATTACAGACCATGCGGATTTTACCAACGTGGAACACATACTCTCATGTATCAAGAAAGCAAAATACATGGAAGAGGTCATGGACATCAGAATAATCCCCGGAGTTGAGATAACACACGTACACCCTGACAAGATAGCGTCTCTTGCAAAGATGGCAAGGGAACTTGGAGCAGAGATAGTTGTCGTTCACGGAGAAAGCCCGGTGGAACCTGTTGCACCTGGTACGAACGCTGCAGCAATTGCCTGTGAGGATGTTGATATTCTTGCACACCCTGGTTTCATAACCGAAGAAGAAGCACAGATGGCTGCCGACAATGGGACCTGCCTCGAGATAACCGCAAGGAACGGTCACAACAGAACGAACGGACACGTTGCAAGGCTCGGAACAGAAGTTGGTGCGACCATGGTAGTAAATACGGACACCCACAGTCCGGAAAATCTCATCACAAAAGAGACCGCACTCAAGATAGCCATGGGTGCAGGACTAACTGAGTCACAGGCAAAGAAAGTGCTTGAGAACTCTGTGCGCTTTATCGAGTAAAACGGTTTTTAAAAATGGCTGAGGGTGTATTTGCCCTCACCTTCTACGAACACAAGTTCAAATACGAATTCTCCTGAGATCGGCCCTTCGAGAACGACACCCTTGCCATGACCTGAAGCAGAACTATCATCATCAATGACCCAAACATCCCCATCATTGGAGATACCTTTTCTGAACTCTATCGGGTCACCACCGATATGAACACGTGTTTTGAAACCACCGGAATAACTACAAAGAATAGTGTTCTTTTCCACAGCCCATTCCGTATTGGTCAAATTACCATCCATATCCGGATCCGGATCAATCCCGAATGAGACATATTCCACATGTTCCGGCAATGAAAGGTCAAAGATACTCATCGTACCTTCAACATCATTACTTGAGATGTCCCTGGCATATCCATTCTGAATAGATGATATCCCAAGTGCAACATCCTCGAGTTGTTTGTCCACGTGAGCATCATCGACCACAGGAGAAATGTTGTTCCACGAAAACGCGGTCATCAGGATTATCATACCTGCAATTGAGAGATAGAACACCATCTTCAACGGTATAGTGTCAACACCCCGAGTGTCAGCTAAGAACCGTTGAAGAGAATTCATATCAACCACCTAAAAATTGCAGTATCTTGTGTTCAGTCAAGCCAAGCGAAGAACTTGTCCAGCGCTCTTTTGCGATGGGACATTTTATTTTTCTCCTCGGTACCAAGCTCACCGAATGTCTGTCCCTTATAATCGAAGATAGGATCGTAACCAAATCCCCCACTTCCACGCTCTTCGTAGGCGATCTCACCTTCGACAGTGCCAGTAAAGGTTACAGGTTCTCCTCCGGGTTCGCAATAGCCGATGACCGACTTAAAAACAGCGCTCCGGTCAGACTCATCTTCCATGAGCTTTAAGACCCTCTGGTTACCAAGATTTTCTTCCACGAATGCGGAATAAGGACCCGGAAAACCATTCAGTGCGTTGATGAAAAGACCCGAGTCATCCACCATCACAGGATGTTTTAACTTTTCAGCACAGTATTTTGCACCATATGCAGCTATAGGTTCAAGTTCATCTTCCTGAAGTTCAGGATAGCCATCCTTATTCTGTATAAGTTCAATATCCTTGGCTGCAAGTATCTCTTTTGCCTCACTGAATTTACCTTTATTTCCTGTCACAAATACCATTTCACGCATAACGACCCCTCTTTTCAATCTCTTTAACTCTATCCAGCACTTCATCCGCCATATCAAGGGTTATCCTGTAACCGCGACTGAATGCCTTTATCAATCCCTCATGATCCGGGTGTGTGCTCTCAAGTGTCTGGAACAGAACATGGATGTCAACACCTCTCGATTCGACCGATCCATCCACATATGCAAGCCCGAAATCGATAAGGTAGATACGATCCCCACTGTAAAGCATATTGGAAGTTGTCAGATCCCCATGGATGATACCACCACTGTGAAGCCTTCCGATAAGCTTGCCCATAAGCTTACACATCGTTTCATCAATAACATATTTTACAGGCTTGCCGTCGATATATTCCATTTCGATGGTAAAACCATAGATATCATGTATTATCGGAGTAGGCACTCCACAACGCCTTGCATCGGACATCAATCGGGCTTCTGCACGCGTCCTTTCCTTGCGTATCCTCTCGTCCAGTTCCGCAACCCTGTATCTTTTGGGGATACGGTCCTTGACGATGAAACCATCTTTAAGAGAAACCACAGCTTCAGCTCCACTTTGAAGATACATCAGAGAACCTCCTTTTCATCAGCTATCCAAGTCACATCGACAGTATCCGGCCTGAAGCTCGGGTCCACATGAGAATTTTCAATCGGTAAAGTGGTCCCTGAATTGAACATCAACAGACCTGTATAAGCTATCATGGCACCATTGTCACCCATGAAACGTTTTTCAGGCACGTAGAA
This sequence comes from Methanococcoides sp., assembly GCA_021108185.1. Taxonomy (GTDB): domain Archaea; phylum Halobacteriota; class Methanosarcinia; order Methanosarcinales; family Methanosarcinaceae; genus Methanococcoides. The sequence goes on from JAIORJ010000112.1 coordinate 40,403, forward strand.
GGTCGCACCTCTGTCCTCACACATGACATCAAGCATCTCACGAAGCCGCATGTTCGCACCCACACCTCCTGCAAGAAGCACTTCGCTCTTACCGGTATGGCCCAGTGCACGCTCGGTTACCTCCACAAGCATTGCAAAAGCATTCTCCTGGAAAGAATAACAGACGTCTTCAAGGGAATTGTCCTTCAAAGCATCCGTTGCAGCAGTGGATAAACCTGAAAATGAGAAATCCATACCCTTTACAACATATGGCATTTTCACATAGCTCGTAGCTTTCCTGGCATACTCTTCCACCTTGGGACCACCCGGATGAGTCAGCCCTGCACCCCTTGCAAATTTATCAAGGGCATTCCCTATGCCGATATCAAGGGTTTCCCCGAATATCCTATACTTTCCAGCCCTGTGAGCAAGCACCTGCGAATTCCCGCCACTGACATACAGAACCACAGGATCAAATGCCGGCGTTTTCCAGCGACCGATCTCAACATGCCCGATACAGTGATTCACACCCACAAGCGGAATATCCAGCGACAATGCCAGTGCCCTTGCAGATGTCGCAACTGTCCTCAGACATGCCCCTAACCCCGGCCCCTGTGAGAACGCAATAGCATCTATATTTTCAGGAGAATGCCCTTTATCCCGATATTCCTTCAGCAATCTTTCAATAACACCGGATGCATGCAAAGCATGATGCTGTGCAGCTTCCCTTGGATGAATACCTCCGGTCTTTGGCCGATATGTCTCAGTCACCTCTGCGATAACATCAGCTTCGTCAACGATCGCTGCACTTAGATTCCAGGCTGTGCCTTCTATACCGAGAACAGTTGTCAATAAGTTAGTCTCCTTTTGGGAATAATGGTTTTTGTGTGTATTAGATTAAATGGATTACATATAACTTGTCATCCCATTGAGAAACGTTTTAGTACTTAGCAAACCAATCCACACCCATGGAAGAAAAGGAATCAACAGCAAAAAACCCTGATATCAAAACCAAGGAAATGCTCCACACTGTCGGGGAAACGAGCTTTGGACTTCACACACCACCATCCTTAAGCAATGAGCTACCTGCCCTTGATGGCATCGAGTATATGTCACACAAGTCAGCAGGATTACAGTCCGCTTCTGACATGTGGATAGACAAAGCAAGGATGACAGAGAACCTTCAGAACAAGCCTGTCATAGAGAAGATCCTGAAAGGCAGGACACTCTAAAACTTCTACTTTTTCTGATACATTATTTATTACATCTTTTTTAAGGAAAGCTTATGCGGGTATAATATCGATCAGATAGTCTCCAAAAGTTCGTCCAAAGTAAGGGATTTATCGAACTGAGTAACTCTCCCATCATCTGTCAGCGTAAATTTGCCCTGTGAAGCACCAGTGACCACAAAGTGTTCCGGACCAAAATCTTTGGTATCAGCCCATGTGTCATTATTCAGGTAAAGGAAAACCCTTTCTCCGAGAGAAAAGGAAGATTCATCCTCCACATCTATGGAAACATAACCGTCACTGCCACCCTGTATCCTAACTATAACTTCTTTTTCGGGCAATGGATTTTTGAGATAGCCATCCACACTGATCATGACATCAGTATAGAGAACATCATGCCAACCCAGATCATAGATATCATCGGTTGGCCTCGTTCCGTCAGCAGTGTTCCATTTACTTGGAAGTATCTCCTTGACCGTACCTATTAAAATTACATCAGACCGATCGCTCAGATCTTCATAGCTTAAGAATTCAAGAAGGGCACTGACCATGATGGTCTCTCCCACAAAAGGAACATCCATCTGTTCAGTTGCCTCAATGGGCAATTCATTTTCTTTCACGACATTAATGGTGAAATTATTTGATGCCACCATGCCCACCCAGTAAGGTTTTGTAATTGATTCATCCCTTGAAGTGTGATATACGGCATTCAGTATATACTCACCATTATCCAAGTTCCAACACTTTGAATCAAAGGTAGCATTAAGAGATTGTCCAGGATGGAGTTCAACAAGATCATCATTATTTAACGGCAGTCTTGAACTTACCCCACATTCATAGGGTACTTTTGAACCATTTGGAAATAAGAAAGTAATATCATAACTCACTTGTTCTTCCATCTTCCACACATTGATAGTTTTGTTACCAACGTTTGTTAACATCAAGTGAATTTTGAAAATTTCACCTTCCTGCACCTGTGTCTTTTCAGGCACCAGAATAAAATTCAATTCACCGATCTGTTGATCGGGTTCTTTTGAATCTATACATCCCCCTGCAAGCAACATTGAGCTAATTAAGAACAGTACTAGTATTATTTTGCTAATTTCTATATTGCTGAGATTTTTGATGTATTTAATGTTCATCCCCACCTAAACAATAAATTAGGCATATGGATTATATTCTTTCCCCTGTTCAACGTTTTCCGTATTGACACACAACATTGACAAGTATGTCAAAATTGTGTTTTAGTTAATTTGAGGACTTCTACAGATCCTAATTATTTCAAAAATAAGTGTGAGAAGATCATATAATATCCATCTCACTCAACCTGTTCGGCAGATACGTATCAGTCACAAAGTCCAGACCTTTTCCGGCAAAAGCTTGTTGTTCCGCCTTTTTCTTGATACTAAGCTGTAAGCCTATCTGCTCTTTCCAGTAATCGCTTGCGAACCTCGGGTCCGTAAGTTCACTTCTAAGCGCATCCACATCCTTGTCCGTCAGCTTATCGGTTGAAAGCTCATACTCAACGATATCCGTTGGCTGGACACCAATGAACTTTGCAGCCGGAGTTGCCATGAACTCCGAAAGGTGGGCACTCTTGATAGCACCGTAGGCAACTGAAGCGAAGATCCTGTAAGACCAGGGATCACCATCAGTGAAAACAACAACAGGAATTCCAAGCTCCTCGTTCATCCTCTTGATAAGACGGCGAGTTGACCTTGCAGGCTGTCCTTTAAGGTGCACAAGGATAGCATTGTACTTCTCATCAAAGCCGTTCTCGATAAGCCTTGCATACATACCACCAGTCTCTATGGCAATGATGAACTTGGCATCGTGGTCAAGGAACTCGATGTTCTCCACATTGAAAGGGATCTGATAACCACTTTCACCGATATCTTCCTGACAGTGAATGATACGGGAACCACGTTTGGTCTCCTCGCGTATCCTTATAGGACCGAACATGGTCGCACCATCTTCTTCAGGACGCATATGGAAATATTCTCTCTGAAGGGCGGTGATGATCTCAAGGTCTTCAATAAGGCGATTGCTCTCCGCCTGCTCACGGAATTTAGCAATATCCCAGTTCTCGGAGATATAATACAGCTCCCTTAAGGTCGAACCACGATCCTGTGCCAGATGGTTCTTCACAAGAAAATCAATGGAATGTACTGTCTTAAGCAGCTGGAAAGCCCCTTTGACCGTTTTTGCGGTCCTTTGGGTTTCCTTATCACCATATACCCACACATCACTCTCATTACTGTATTCGATATTGTTCTTGGTACGGCTGGATATAGCCACATTCGGAACTATCTCATCAATGAACTGATCGTACAGCCCCTCTGCTAAGCCCATCAGCCTGTTCTTTGCCAAATGGTCATTCTGTTTTTTCTGCTCTGTGTAATTGGAATTAATAGTATCTACCATTTCACATCAACCCTTTGATAGCTTTCGCACCTGTGACCAGCTCTTCATCCAGCCCTTCAACGATCAATTGAGGTAGCCTCTTTATCTCGTCCTCGCTCATGGAACTCAACGAATATGTTACCGCTTTAGAGCCTTCAGGAGAAACCTTCATAGCCCATACATAATCAAAATCACTGCCCATGGAGATCACCTTTGGTTCTGGCGATACATCACTTATCTCATAAGGAAGCATATCGTGCAACTTGAACTCCGTAAGCTTACTACTAAAGTTCTTCACCTTTATTGTGACCGCTGCATCCCCGTTAGCCCCATGCACCACATTGCGCATAACAAGAAGATTACCCATTACCTTTGCGACCACCGGATTGATGTCCGGGAGATCACGCTCAAGTGTATCCGCAAGTTTCTGGGCCATCTTAGGCAATACCTTAGTAATGATGATCTCCTTCTCACGCCTTTTCTTAAGTGAGACCTGTCGATTCAGATAACGGTTCATCTTCCTCGAGACCTCTTTAATTGCAAGCTCCACCTCATCCCTTATCTCAGGAATATCAGCAATGGCATCCTTGGATTCTGATGTGAACGGTACGTTCGTAGAAGCCACATGGATAAGCAGAACCACCGGACCTGTTGGCATCCCGCCTCCGGGCTGGTTCAAGCCATACTGTTTCCACTTGATCCCCTCGACAGCATGGGTCGAGGCACACCCACCCTGCTGATACAGCAAGGGAACACGGTTTGCAAATCTCATGATATCAATGCGGTCATCTTTCTGGAGAGCGCCACCGTATGCGATTCCGACCTCCACAACGAAAGGATTGCCTGAAAAGACAGAAGGACTGCGGGTGGTCGTGGCGATAAAATCAACATTGAACTCCTTTTCAAGACCTTTGTAGATGAGTTCTTCACCGATGGGAGAAAGACAATCCGTCGGTGGCGCCATTATCTTCACTTTTTTGAAGGCATCCAGCAATTTCTTCGTCTGGTCCCTTGTAAGCTCCGCAGGCAACATCTCCGTATCAAGTCCCGCTGCCTTGCAGATCTCCTCGGCTGTAAGCAGACCGATCTTTGAGAACGAATAGCGTAGGAACGGAGCTAATTTCTGGCGGTCGGTGTAGCGCAGCATCTTCATGAGAGTACCAAGCTCAATTCCATGAGGATGCGGCAATATTTCCTTTGCAGGAATTGGAAGCTTGTCGGTAGCCCTATCAAAGATGACCTCATTGCCATCCGGCTCTATCAAAGTAAGCCGTGCATGGGGATTTACGATGGCAGTTGCCTTCAGATATTCATAGATGGACTGTCTGCGTCCCTTTACATAAGACGCTTCCATTTCCAGCTCCACACGAGTACCATGCGGCCTATCCCAGTCGATCACCTCATCAAGAAGGATCTCAGGGTCATTGGTACTGGTATTTATCATTACTTCATAGTGATGCGCAGGGGAGTCTGGACCGATCTTGGAAATGACACTTGTTGGATGACCTGATGTCAACTGTGCATAAAGGACAGAAGCTGAAATACCAATACCCTGTTGTCCACGGCTTTGTTTCAGTGCATGGAAACGTGAGCCATAGAGCAACTTGGCAAACACCTTGGGTATTTGCTCTTTAACGATACCCGGACCATTGTCCTCTACTATCACACTTACATTATCCTTTCCGACACGCTCGATATGAAGCAATATATCAGGAAGGATCTCTGCTTCCTCACATGCATCAAGGGAATTGTCCACTGCTTCCTTTACGGTAGTTATCAGACTACGCGGAGCAGAGTCAAAACCAAGGATCTGCCGGTTCTTCTCAAAGAATTCTGCAACACTTATTGCTTGCTGCTTTTTTGCAAGTTCTTCTGCAATTGGGGCTGCCATATAATACTCATCCTACATTACTAAAAATTTGGTTGAAACAACGACTATACATTTTCTGATAGAGATATCAGGAGCTATTGACTGTGATCATTAAAAAATAGAATGCAAGATATTTATTCGTTTGCAGCCATTTTAAATTTCAGCATGATCACTGCGATATATCTCTGCGAAACGGATCCACGAAATGACATACCGGGGCAGGATACTACACCGAACACCATAGTAGATCATGTTAAGATCATTTTCCAATATCTTCGTTCCAGAGTTCCGGATCTTTACTGATAAAATCATCCATCATTGCTACACATTCATCAAGGTCAAGGTCGACCACTTCAACTCCATGGGATTCCATAAATTCCCTTGCTCCTGAAAAGGTCCTGGATTCGCCAACAATTACCTTTTTTATGCCAAATTGTACCACAGCACCGGCACAAAGATAGCAGGGCATCAAAGTGGAATAAAGAATTGAATCACGATAGCTCCCAACCCGTCCGGCATCCCTTAGGCATGAAATTTCAGCATGTGCCATTGGATCATCCTGTTGGACACGTAAATTGTGACCCTTGCCAATAATTAGATCATCCCTTACAAGAACCGAACCAATGGGAATTCCACCACTGTTAAGTCCCGATCTCGCTTCATCTATTGCTACCTGCATAAATTCATCCATATCTTTACACCCCGAGAATTCAAATGGAAATATTAATAAGTATAAATATATTAAAGATTATAAATGTTTTGAAAAAAAGGATTCAGTCCGGGATCTCCAACCTGTAGACCCTGTCATTTTCACGCACCTTATCCTTGACAGCAATTCCCACGACATCCCCTGAGGATGCAGATAGGACAGGACCTTCATCCGACCTTATTTCAGTGACATCCTGTTCAAAGTATGTACTTTTGCCTTCGATGATAATGTGGTCCCCAACAGCGATACCCGTTTCGAGAAGCTTTACTTCCGCCGCCCCGCTCTTCCTGTAATAATTGGTAACCACGCCCACAGCATGTCTTTTGGTAGTTGATACGTTCATATCAGATTCGATGGAAATACCGTCCGGACCTGGGACCCCGAAATAGAACCCTGTGGAAAAGCCACGGTTAAAGACCGAAGCCAGCTCATCTTTCCATGACCTTGCTTTTTCAATTGTGTACGAACCATCACAATAGGAATCGAGAGCTTCACGATAACAGCGGGATACCGTAGATGTATATCTCGCATCCTTCAACCTGCCTTCGACCTTGAATGCATTCACACCAGTATCGATTAGCTCAGGGATGTGTTCGATCATGCACAGGTCCCTTGCACTTAACAGATATTTCCCTTCAAGATCTACCTCACTGCCATCCTCACCAACAAGTTTCCAACCCCATCTGCACGGTTGGGAACATTCACCACAATTGCCAGACTTCCCGAGAACGTAAGCTGAAAGGTAGCACCTGCCGGAGATAGCCTGACACATGGCTCCGTGAATGAAAACCTCAAGCTCAATATCGGTGTTCCGGCGGATCTCCTTTATGTCCTCCATACTGAGCTCCCTTGCCAGAACGACACGGGAAGCTCCCAGAGAACCATAGAATTCCACTGTCTGCCAATTCGAAACATTCGCCTGAGTGGATATATGTACCCTCAGACCCGCATCAACTGCCTTTGTGATAACCGCCGGGTCCCATGCAATGACAGCATCAACATCCGAGGATGCCACAGAATCGATAACATTGTCAAGATCATTGAGATCATCAGGATAGATAACCGTGTTCAGCGCAAGATAAGCATTAAGGTCATTCTCTTTTATATCCCCTACAAAATCGTTGAGACCATCAAGAGTAATATCACATGCTCTTGCCCTGAGACTGAACCTGTCGATGGAGAAGTAGACCCCGTCTGCATAGTTCTTGCACGCAGCCAGAGCTGCACGATTCTTGACACCCATCATAAGTTCAGGGATCTTTACAGATGATCCAGAGCAGTTCATGGAGTAGCATCGTAAATGATACTTTAAATCAGTTATTGTTGGAAAAGAAAAAGGAGGGATGTGAGTTAAATATCGATAACTTGCTCGACAGGAGCATATATTTCAGTAAGGATATCTTCAGGAGCCACCTCTTGCGGATCGTTCAGATATACCTCCCTCATTGGACCGATAATAGCAAATCCGTTCTCGGCCAGCCATGTAAAAAGCTCATGATATGTAGGGCCACAGTCCTCATAAGGACCTTTGTGGAGGATCTTCGCCATTTTCCCACCAGGCAGTTCGTAACACTTGACATTACCAGTATCCTCTATCTTTTCTGATACAGGGATAACGACTTCCAGATCAGCGTTACCTTCAGAATTAGCATTCAGGGCATCTTCTTCACTGGTCTCATGCATGACGAAAATTGGTGGACCGGCAATCTCAATGTTGTTCCCAACAGCAAACTGAAATATCTCAGGGAACATTTCTGGAAGTAATTCATAACTCCCGATCCTTCTTATTCCGATGACCAATTGTGGTTCTATTGCAACTATGCTTATATCTGACATTTCAACACCTCACAAGATCATTACACAATATTACTTGCAACTATTTTTTTAAATAGTTACTCAATGGTTGATGCCATGACACTTTTATTTATAAGCATTCCAATTGAACAATGGACAATTCCCTGGACATCATTCCCCGACAAACGGCCTGGATACCCTGATAATAATAACTGACACCAGTCCCCAGGCAAACGGAAGCCATAAGGGGATGTTAAAGAAAAAAGCAGCTGCGTATGTCCAGACACCAAGATAAGTTCCAATGAACTCTGCACTACATCCAATGATGACACCGGATACGAAAACGATATTATCCCCTTTCTCAGACCAGAAATATTCACGTATGCCATATATAGATAAGATCAAAAAGGTTAGCAAAAGGTTGTTTTCCCAGAATTGTACTGCCACCATCAGTGCAAGCGCAAAGATGAGTAAGTCCCTGAAGATCGCTTTTTTCATGTAGTTCTCCATGCAGCACTAGAAAGCATAATTGTATAAATAAAATTTGGAGTTTATATTGGTCAAAGTAAGGGAACTAAGCTATCATCTTAGAGAAGAAAACAAACGGTTGAAGATAGGTCAAGCAGACCTAACTACCCCCAACACTTTTCAGATCACATTGAAATACAACAGCAGTGCAAGTAATAACAATACGACACCTGTAACGAACCTTATCCCAGACCGTCGCTTCTCCCTGAATTGCATTACAGTTTCAGGACTCATCCCGAACGCCAGAAATACACCAAGTCCTAACACCGGAAGCACGACTCCAAAATTGTAGAGGAAGAGATATACAGCTCCTTCCAGCAGATTTGTCCTTGCTATTAACATGTCCAGGATCGAAAGATAAACGGCACCTACACAGGGAGCCTTGACCAATGAGAATAACCCGCCTGCAAAGAACGATAGAGCAAGGGCATTCTTCCCGTGTATGCTGTCCATAAAGGATACTATTGAACCCGGTGTTTTGAAGGTCGATCTTGAGTGACGCTTGAGGTAGTATGCGTCATAGATATGCCAGATACCGAGTACCCCTATCAATACCGTCATGAATAATGTTATAGCATCCCTTGATGCAGGGAAGATAGTGACGGCTTTAAGGAAACTTATTCCGAATATCATGTAAGTGGTGAATATACCGGCGCAGAACCCACCGATGACCACCAGCATTTCTTTCTTTCCACCGTTGGAGGATATCGTGACCGAAGCCAGGAATGCCATCACCGCGAGAAGGCAGGGATTGAAGCCGGCGAGCAGGCCTGTGATCAGTACAATTAATGGTGAAAGCTTAAAGGAAGTAACGCTTCCATCAACATTTTTGGCTAATGGTAAAGTACCATTGGCAGGAATTGTCGGTGCGTTCTCAATAGCTTCTACCAGAAGGCTTTCAAGTAATATATCATCCCCATCGTAATCGGAATAGGCGATAACCGTACTCTTGTTTATGACAATAGCGGGAACAGTGTATACTCCGTATCCTTTCATGATACTGTAGGAGGTTGCTATGTTGTGACTTGTGTAATTGATGTCGTCATAACTGCTTATCACCGAATCTATGACAGGGGATGTTTGCTGGCATTTCAGGCAGCCATCCTCGTAGAAATATTCAACCATCACTCCGTCTGATCGGGCTGCTGAAGCAGGCATCATGCTTGAAATGACAAGCAGAAGTATCAATAAGGTCAATATCGATTTAGTGGCATACTGTCGTAGCACATGTCCGTTTGTCATATTCACTCTCTGAAACTATCTGTTTTGAGATTTCCAGCACATCACCGGTATCTGCCAAGACATAACCTTCCAGAACATACAGATCGCTTATCTTCTGGCAAGCGCAACTGCGTTCCATGATCTCAACTTTCCAAATGTCGTATCCCTGCATGGCAGTACCATTCTGGTCGTAAGGTGTTTCCTGGACAAAGGTTGTTCTGGTAACCCTCCAATCCGGTTCTTTGAAGTGACGTGACATGTAATCGGATGCAACCGGATTATTCATCGTAATTTCTACGGCTTGAGAGCCATTAAAATTAGGCCTCGACTGCACATCGCTCTCCTGCTGAGAATAATTGGCATAAACAAGACCTACCCCCACAAGACAAAATATAACCACTACAGCTACTGCTGCTACAACTAAATTTGAACTTTTTATAAGCGTACCCCCTTATTATATACAAATTATAATTGATCTAATATAAGGCTAATTAGCTAATTTTTGCATTTCATATATTATTTACTTAAGAAAGTCAATGCTAAGTTTAATTTTGTGATGAAATATAAAGTTGAGTATAGAGGAAAGAATAGTTATTGGGTTAAAGCAAGGGAATTAGATCATCAGCTTGTCGGGAAGATGAAAAAAGTTGATCTGCTAAGCCATTTTATACAGGGAAAGAGATGATTCGGATCTGTTAAGTTTGTGGATGTGGAAAAATATTGGTGAGATTCATTGATCCATAAAATATAAACAAGATCATTCTACTGTACCATTGATATAGAATACTGTTCAAAGATTCAATGAATACTAACTAAAGGAGTGGGGTTAAAACGTGGATATGAAAGAATTCGAAGGCATGGTTATCTGCCAGAGTTGTGGAATGCCTTTGGGGAAAGATGAAGATTTTGGAACTAATGCCGACGGGATAAAAAATGATGAATATTGTCTCTATTGCTACCAGAATGGGAAGTTCACACAACCTGATATTACTCTGGAAGAAATGATCGAACAAACTTCAAAAGCAATAGATAAAGAGGGAGTTATGTCTTTGGAAGAAGCAAAGGAACTGAGCCAACAGAATATTCCAAAATTAAAGAGATGGAAGTGAATTTGTTAATTAATACTATTAGAGTTGCTCTAGCTGAAGCAGAATGCAAAGTCAACGCATTTCAGACTTAATGATCTATGAAAGAGGAGTTGACCTTCGGACACCCATTTGTGATGGACCCGTACCGTGTGAGATCAATCAGGCGAATTTGATAACCAACCTGACAGAAGAAGACTGCCCTGACTTCACAGGTATTTGCCACTCCATTAAATTATGACTGCAATGCTCATGTTTTTTCGCAATTTGAACATGGATGAGGAAGAAAGTTGTTCCATAAAATGCATATTTTTATATAAAGGAGCATAGTACTAACGAAGTCTTCAAAAACGAAAATGAGTGAATCAAATGATAAAAATAAAAGGACATGAAATTGACCCAGTAATTATTAAGAACGCTGGTAATCGTAGAGCTATGCAATTCAAGAATAATATTATTACGGCTTTAAGAAGGGTCGGTGTTAATGAAAATGATATTGACGTACCTCTTGAACGTCTAGCGATGAAAAAAACTCATGCTTCTGCGACCTGGTACCAGGATGGACATAGAATGCATTACACCCATGGCCTACAAAATAAATATGTAGAAAATCTTCATATCCTATCCAAGGTAATTGAGATCGAAGCAAATAGGGTCATTTCCGGGGAAAAACCACTGTCCGATTTTATTTTAGAGTTCAAAGAAGATAAAGATGTTCATGATAAGCGCCAAGAGGCACGAGAGTTTTTCGAATGCGCTCATGATGAGATAGATTTTGAGGTCATTAATAAAAAATACAAGGACATGGCAAAAGAATTGCATCCAGATAAGCCAACTGGTGACACTGAGAAATTCAAGCAGCTAAATATTGCACATAAGATATTGAAGAGAGAATTGACATAAGCTCCCTTCATACCTCTTACTTTTCATTCATCTCTGATCTGGCAGGATGCCTTACAAACCCGGATACACTACAGTAATTTTCCTTTGTACAGAACACGATACTCTTATCCCTCACCATCCACAATAATGAGCTAATTGTATGTCAGCGGGATTAATTCGTACACTAATATGGAATAAGATTCATAAAATTATCATTAGCAGTAGTTAAAGAAATTCAAAAAATTTAAAAAAATAGAGGTTGAGAGATAATCACTCTCAACTAATTCTTAACAATATGGCTTATCTGTACGATACAGATCTATCAGTTCACTGACATCTGCAATCGATGTTGAACCCTGTAAACGGTAGTCATCGATTGCCGCACTCACTTCACCAATATCGATCATACAGTTCTTATTTTCATCGTACGGATTGTATGTAACTACAGGGGCTTCATTAATAGTCAGAGTCGTATTTATGACCAGGGCCTCTATGGCAGATCCTAATGAGTCACTTATGATCACGTTTTTCAGACTAATTGTTGATGTGCCTGCAGCCTGCTCTTTTACACTCATTGTGATGCTTGCAGCTGACTCAGGTCCTAAGATTCCTGGAGAACCCATTATCAAACTGTAAACACCTGAAAGTGTTCCTGCATTGTTGTCTATGCTTCCGGCGTTGAAAAATGTTAAAGCTCCATTCTGGCTAAACAATAAGCCTTCAGATACGCTGTCTACCTGTATTTTTGAGCTGTCAAACTCGAGATCGAACTGTAATCCTGCAATTGCAGTATCAGGTGATACAAAGACATCTACTGTGAAACTTTCACCGGTTGTAAGCATTTGAGTTGATGGTTCAAGTGTTACTTCTGTTGCAGTTGAATTGAAACAACCAAAAACAAGCAGAAGTAAAAATATAGTAATTATTGTAACGTTTTTGATGGATACCCCTCCTATTTTAGAACTCGTAGATTTATAGCCATATATACTCATTTGAGCATTTGGATGATGATATAATAATTTGCCCTAAATAAAATCATTTTGGTACGTTTCAAATAGAGAGTTCGTAAAAAAGTTTAAAGGATATACTTTATTTAAATTTATCAGAACAAAATTATTGCTTGAAATTAGCCGAAATACTCCGAACAATAGGATTATTGAAAGTTCTGGGTAAATTTTCTGCTTATTTAGGGGTTCGGTTTTTTGTGTTACCTATATCCCCACACTAATTCATTTAAAGCAGATCTATGTAATGCTTGACATTAGCTCAAACACTATATTCATAGCAAAGATCTCATGTCCATTATTAGCGAGACCACTATTGCAATTATCGAGAAGGTGATGATAAGCAGGTAGTTCAAACGTTCTTTTGAAACAGAGAGACTCCATATAATGTATTTCAGTCCTTCCAGATCCTTTTCTGTAAGTATCTCACGCTTTTCGATCTTGTCAAGCAGTTCAAGTTCATTCAGGACATTTGTGCGGCGCTTTGCTATACGATAGCGGTGGGCAAAGAATACCATGTATCCTATAACTCCGAGATAGAATAGCATGCGTGCAACATGATCATTGTAGTAGTCGGCTATGATTATGACCCTCAAAGCTATTGCAGAAACAAGACCCACCCAGAAATATAAACTGATGGTCCTGTTGCTATACCCTTTTGGAATCTTTACGCCCGAGAGATTAATTTTACAGCTACCCATGGAAGTAGATATGCAATCATTTATTATAAAGTTTGTTGATAACTTTATATAGTAAAATAAAGGCAAACACTTTCCTTTTGCCTTTTAAGTGATTTTGATGAAAAGGGAGTTATGGATAGTAAGGACTTTGTGAGGACTGAGAGCTTTTCATTGAGGCTTAGACCAAGTGGAGCAAGGAAGGTTACAGAAGAATTTAATTATGTACTGAATGGCAAAGTTGAGTACAGAAAAAAGAATAGTTCTTGGGGATCAGTTCTTTTGGTTAAGGCAATGGAGTTAAGCCATCAGCTTGTTGGGAAGAGGAAAACGATTGAGTTTAGTAAACCTGCTTATGTGGGAGAAAGGGTTGATTCTGATCTGTTGAGGAAGAAGATCATTGACATGTCTTATACTGAATGGAAGAAGATGGGGTTCTCTAAGGGCACGTTGCATTACATGAAACAGAATGCTAGGAGTGA
>JAIORJ010000142.1 GCA_021108185.1 Methanococcoides sp.
AGTAGTCAAGGGAATCATAATGCACAAGAGGTTCGAGGAAGATCTCTCCACCGATCCGGTTCCAGTATGGGAGAAATCGACCTGTTTCATCGTGAAATTTCGTATTTGCATATGCAGAATCATTGAGGTCAAAAGCGTTAGGTTCGAACCCTGCATAGGCTCCTAAAACATTTGGATTATCTACCAATGTCTGTTTGACAATGCCACTGGCAATCTCTCTATCTCCATGTCCGTAACCTTTCATTGAGCTGGCAATACCTCTGGCAATTGCCATATCGGCCCGCATATCTGCGTCAAAATTAGAGGCATAATTTTCCGTAAGAGAAACAGCTTCTTTGTATATCAGTTCTTCATGCTGTTCAGTTGTTGTAGAAATGATCAGGGACATAGTGAATGTCATGACTAGGATTGTACCGATTATGATGTAGAATAAAAGTTTAAAATCCAATGGCACTTCTTTAAAGTTCATTCATCAGCCCTTCTTTTTTAAATGATCATTTTTAGGATCAATACGCATCAAGTTCATATATAATCACAGTTGTGATGAATTAATCCGTGTAGTTAGTTCACAACTTAATATATTTTGTGATTGATTTATTAATAAATGCAAAATAGGGGGAGCTTTTAGCTCCCTATATGCTGCGATATGGTCGGTCAGTTTTGTTCCATCAACTCAACAGCCATTTCCCTAAGCTTGAACTTCTGAACTTTTCCGCTTGCTGTAAGTGGATACTCATCTACAATGAATATGTGCTTTGGCACTTTATAGCGTGCTATCTTTGTGATGCTGAAGTCCCTGATATCTTCCGGTGTGAGCTTTGAACCTTCATTGAGTACAACGAAAGCCCCTACTATCTCCCCGTATTTCTCATCAGGGATACCAATTACCTGGGCATCTTTAATTCCCTCGATGGTGTAAAGGAATTCTTCTATCTCCCTTGGGTAGATGTTTTCTCCGCCACGGATGATCATATCCTTTATCCTTCCGGTAATACGGTAGTAACCTTCCTCGTCAACGGTAGCGAGATCTCCGCTGTGCAACCATCCATCCTTGTCGATTGCATTCTCTGTCATCTCAGGCATTTTGTAGTACCCTTTCATGACATTGTAACCCCTGCAGCATATCTCTCCCTGCTCGTTCGGTCCTAAGGTATTTCCGGTCTCAGTATCCACTATCTTTGTCTCGATATGTTCCATTGAGGTTCCTACTGTGCTCACACGGCGTTCAATGGGATCATCTGTACTTGTCTGGGTAAATACAGGAGAAGCTTCTGTAAGGCCATAAGCTATGGTAATGTCCTTGCAGTTCATTTCGTTGATAACTTTTTTCATGGCCTCTATCGGGCATGGGGACCCTGCCATGATACCTGTTCTCAATGAGGACATGTCGAACATTTCGAACATCGGGTGTGAGAACTCTGCAATGAACATCGTGGGTACTCCATAAAGGGCAGTACATTTTTCTTTCTGTACTGCTGCAAGCACCAGAAGCGGGTCGAAGAGTTCTATCATTACAAGCGTTCCGCCGTGGGTGAGGGTTGCAAGGACCCCAAGTACTAGTCCAAAGCAATGGAACAATGGAACAGGAAGGCATAATCTGTCGTCCTCTGTGAATTTTTGCCTTTCTCCGATGTAATATCCGTTGTTAAGGATATTCTCGTGTGTCAGCATAACACCTTTCGGGAATCCTGTGGTTCCTGATGTGTATTGTATGTTGATGACATCTTTACAGTTCAGTGTTCCCTTGAGACGGTCAAGTTCCTCTCTGTTGGAATACTTTCCAAGCAGAAGCAGTTCTGCTGTGTTGTACATTCCCCTGTGCTTTTCCTGACCGATGAAGATTACACTTTCAAGTTTGGGGTAGTCTTTACTTTTAAGGTTCCCTCGTTTACATGATTTTAGTTCGGGTACCAGCTCATAGACCGTTTCCACATAGTCAACGTCCCTGAACCTGTCAACGATGGCAAGTGCCTTCATATCCGATTGTTTCATTACATATGAAAGTTCGTGGCTCTTGTATGCAGTATTTACGGTAACGAGCACCGCACCGATCTTTGCTGTTGCAAAAAGGAAGGTCAGCCAGTCAGGCACATTTCGTGCCCATATACCAACGTGATCGCCTTTTGTGATGCCTATGGATATGAGTCCTTTTGCAAGATCATCGACCCTGTCATTGAATTCACTGTATGAGAATCGTAAGTTCCGGTCAGGATAGACTATAAAGTCCCTGTTCGGATCCTTTCTTACCTGGTCTTCAAAGAACTCTCCAATGGTAGCTTTAGTAAATGGCATTGATATCAGATCCTTTTTAATTTTATTCGTTTTTATCTTCAGGGATCAGGTGTTCTGCCAAAGCTTCCTTTATGTCCTCTGTTAAAGGCTTTGAGCTCTTATTGACAAAATCATAGCACACCAGCACGGCGTCTCCTTTTGTCTTAAGTTCTCCTCTTTGCCAGGCTTCGTGATGCAACGTAAAGGATTTGTTCCCTAATCTTTTTACATATGTCCTTATCTCTACATCGCCATCGAAGAACATCTCGCCAAGGAAATCAAAATCTATCCTTGCCATTATCAGTGTCCATTTCTCAGGGCTCAGATCGAGGTTTGGCTCGAACATACGGAATATCGGGTTCCTTGCCAGTTCGAACCATTCGGGAAGGACTGTATTGTTTACGTGTCCCAGGCCATCGATATCGCCGAATCTTGGGGTAACAGTGGTAACGAACATTTCTCCTCCTTTAGAGTGGGGTATAGACAACTGCCAGTATCTTTGATTCCTTTCCTGCTGCATGGAGGTCATGCGGGACGATGGAATCATAGTAGATGCTGTCGCCTTTTGTCAGGGTGTGCTTATCCTTTCCGTAGGATACTTCGATATCTCCCTCGAGCACATAAATGAACTCTTCACCTTCGTGGGATGACAATACCGGTTCATTTACATCTTTGCAGGGGTGGACATCTATGATGAAGGGCTCCATATGTCTGTCCTGCTTATCAGCAGCAAGTGAGCAAAAATCAAGTGCACTTTCTTCACAGGATGCACATTTGCCTGAAAAGCGGACCACGTTCTTTGCTTCTCCATTACGGTTTATCCTGGGGCCTTTTTGTGGTGTGTCGTCAAGGAATGTCCCAAGGCGCACTCCGAGGGCACGTGCGATCTTCAAAAGAGGTGTTAATGACGGGATGAGCTCTCCCGCTTCAAGCTTTTCTATCAGTTCCACATTGCTCTGACTTTCATTTGCCAGTTCTTCCACTGTCATATCACGGTCTTCACGGAACTGGCGGATCTTTTCTCCAACACTGTTTTTTTCAGTCAATTCATTTCACCTCTTTTTGCATATATGTACACATCAAATAATGATCAAAAGGGTTTTTGAATTGGTATTGCAACTTAAATAGATATCTGCGCTACTGTGTGGCTACCTTTATAATTCTTGAAAACAAAATATGGGTGTGAGGAAAATGAACAATAAAATGCTAATATTATTGTTGGCGACCATGTGTATTTTTGCAGCAGGCTGCATAGGTGACAGTGGCGACGATGTTGATGGTGGGGAAACCAATGTATCAGATGATGTTATCTCTGGAGATATTCCGGATGAAGATATTTCTGAAAATGTCTCTGAAGATATTTCTGAAAATGTCTCTGAGGAAATAATCGAGCCAAGGATATATTCTATCACGCTTGATCATTATTTGTCACGACCTGCTTTACTTGAGATCAATAAAGGTGATACTGTTTACTGGAACAATCGGCAGAATAGCGGTGATAGGAAACGTTTCACTCTTGTCAGTGAAGATGGGTTGTGGGATGATCATTCCATAAACTATGGGGTGCCTTTCAACTATACCTTCACTGAAGAAGGGGCATACAATTACAGCATTCTCGGCCAGCCAAGAATGGATGGTACCGTTATTGTTAAATGATGTTGTTCTGTTACACGTTCCAATATGCAAATGTTGAGCACTAAGGTCACAGAGGGTAGTACGACAGTCTCTGTACCGGTTCCTCCAGAAGGGGTTCCATTTCCACCTTCTGAAGCACCGGTATTCTACAATCCTCATATGGAATTGAATCGGGACATCTCGGTTGCAGCAACTTCAGCTTGTGCTAAGCGTATTCTTCTCAAAAAGGATATGGAGCTCAAGGACATCACTTATCTTGATGCGATGTCTGCATCAGGTATCAGGGGATTGAGGATTGCCAATGAGGTAGGCATCACTTCGATACTGAACGACTGGAGTGATGATGCTCATGAGCTTATTCTGGAGAACATTGAGCTTGCAGGGGTTTCCGATATTGCGGAAGCTACTTGCAAGAACGCCAATGTACTGATGCACGAGAGGCGTTTCAATATAGTGGATCTCGATCCTTTTGGAACCCCTGCTCCTTATCTTGATGCGGCTACAAGGTCGGTAGTTCATTTTTTAGAGGTTACTGCGACAGACACAGCTCCGCTTTGTGGTGCTCATTTTAATTCCGGGATGAGAAAATATGCCGCTGTGCCATTGAACAATGAATTTCATAGTGAGATGGGTGTCCGTATCCTTCTTGGCAAGATCGCGAGAGAACTTGCCAAACATGACAAAGGTATGACTCCCTTGCTCTCTCACGCTACAAGGCACTATGTGCGCACTTATCTTCAGGTTAAAAAAGGTGCTAAACAGGCAGATAAAGCGCTTAAGGAGCTTGGATTCCTCTCCCATTGCGAGCACTGTGGTCACAGGGAGGTATCTCACGGAATGGCCATATCCATCAGCGCTCATTGTAGCTCTTGTGGAAAAGATGTCTATATTGCAGGTCCTCTGTGGTTAGGACAATTGCATGAAACCCAGTATTGTGATGAGGTTCTCCTGGAGATCGAAGACAGACCTCTTGGAACGAAAGAGCAGGCAAAGAAGCTTGTCCTGGCATGCAGAGATGAACTGGATATTCCTTTCTTCTATGACCAGCACGTAATTTGTAAGATGATAGGAGTCTCCGCACCTGCAATGGACATGTTCATTGCCGCTCTTAGGGACACCGGTGCCAACGTCTCAAGGACACATTTTACTGGAATTTCATTCAAAACCGATGCAAATATTGCTACGATCAAAGATGTCTTGAGGGGTCTTTAACCCCAACCTTTGACCATTTTATTATGGTCTGAGCTCGATTCATGTATTATAGAAAGTAATATATATATCAAATTAGTTAATGTTGAATTAACTAAAATCTATTATGAATTTTATATATTTATGGGGGAATCAGTCTGCCAAAAATAAGTCCTGAATATTTGTTCCTTCAAGAGAAACCAACACTTGCCTTGCTTGCGATATGGTTCTATGGTAGGACCTATGGTTCCGTTATCACAAAAGAGATCAATTCAACATTTGCCCACACGACCAAGATCCTTTCAAGAATGGAGGCGGACGGACTTGTTCAATTTTCATTTGAAGGGCGTATCAAATATGTCGAGTTGACGGAAAAAGGGGTCAATGTCGTATCGATCCTTAAGGATCTCATAATTTCTCTTGATGGTGAGCTTCCTGATGAATATGATGTCGAAGAGCGCCATGAAGTAAGTGGATCGGAACTTGATACAGCTTCTGCTGAGATACTTGATATGGTCAAAAAGTTGCGCCTTAAAATAGAGGGTATCTATAAAGAACTTATAGACTCAGGCGCTGATGCGGATACTATCAAGAGGAAGCTTGGGCCGTTCAGTCGTGATATGGCAATGATGGGTGATATGATCGATTCTTCAGAAACACCTGTGGCTGGTGAGGTCATCAAGGCTTATGACACTACAAGGGATGTCTTTTCTTCCCTTCTGAACAAAAACGGTTAAATGCTTGCTATTCAATGAGTACCCATGGAAACCGCAATTTTGACCATCAAGATCTACGGCAATGTAGAACGTGCATTAAGCTCTGCTTCCTTTATGCTGGAAAACGAATTGAAAGACATCGATGCGAAAGCTGAGGTATCACTGGGTCTGGATGGATGGCTTCAGGTATCTGCTACCGGAGATGATGGTGAGTTTGCTATT
Source organism: Methanococcoides sp. (assembly GCA_021108185.1). GTDB lineage: Archaea > Halobacteriota > Methanosarcinia > Methanosarcinales > Methanosarcinaceae > Methanococcoides. The sequence goes on from JAIORJ010000142.1 coordinate 6,033, forward strand.
AATTTCCTTAAGGAAAAGTTCGGCACTCCGGTGACCTATGTAGATGATAAAGCAGTTTATAGAGGCTTCATTTCTTCTATTGATGAGGATGGCATAACTGTAGATATCGGTATCAGTTTAAAGATCAAGTCTTCTGAGCTCAGTGTTCTTGGAGCCGGCACTAGTCCGCAGATAGCATCAAGGTTTGGTCTTATACCTCACCTGCCGGTATATATCAGGGTATTAAAGCAGGAAGATGGTACGTTCGCTTCTTTTACGAAGAAGCAGGTTGATCTTTTCTGGAGCTGGAAGAAATTGCCAACTGACCGTCTGACCGTGAATTCAGTTACACGTTCCGAACTTAAGAGTGCTATTAAGAAAAAAGGGCATGGCAGGGATGTTTATGGGATTGAAAGGCTTGGTCTGCTTGAGAATCTGGTGGTATGCCGTGAGAAAACGGATGGTCCGGGTATCGTGGCAGAGATAGGTCCTTTGCTGAATGCAGAAATTGGCGTTATCAAAGGAACTCGTTAAGTTGATTGACAGACAAGTCCCTTTGGTGATCTTGTCTGATCTTACCCTTTTTTACCTTCTCTCTAAAATGGTCATCTAATAGGCATAATGAATAGCTTGCAGTTTCATTCCTATGCATTGAGTATATTTGCAAGGGTAGTTATTGCATAACAAAGAGGCAGTGTCCATAACCTGTTCCACAACATTCTGTTTCCACGATGTTGCATTGCAGGTTCAGTCTATTTAGGATAATTCCCTGAAGTATGCCTTCGTTAAAAGAGCATAATGTCTGGCCTATGTTCTTCGTACCTTCGCAGATAAAACTGTCCTTTATATTGATAATGAGAGGATCATGGGATCCAACGGTGAGTTTTCCCATTTTGTGCTTTTGCCAGTAATCCGCAACTTCCTCGAACAATCCTTCGATATCAGTTGAAGTGAATGTTTCGGCGATCTTCATTCCTATATCCTGTCCGATATTTTCCATTATTGGCGTGTGGTTGAATCCCTGTGCCTGAAAACCGCTTTGTACTGTCTGGAATATTGATCTGAGAAGCTTTCCTTCACTATCGAAGTTCGAGGTAAAATCTTCCAGGTTCTTTTTGTAATGGTCGAATACTGGTTTTTGTGAGCATGCGGCATATTGTGAGCACATGACATATGTCTTTTTACGCCTGTCATCAGTGTCTACATGTTCTTCAAGCAAATGACTTGCCTTTAGATCTTTCAAATGTACGGATATCGTTGATTTTGCTTTTCCTGTATGCTTTACGATATCATCAAACGATTGTGCATTCTCGTACAAGAACTCCATTATTTGAAGCTTGACCGGACCGTCAATGGCAATAATACCATTTAGGGTTGAAAATAGTGCAGTTTGTCCATCAGGCTCCATATAGAACAATTAAAATATAAAATATATAAACGTTCGCTATGTAACGAATTATAAAGCTCTAATTTGAATAGATTTTTTAAGGTATTCTATATGAATTTTGCTACATTCAATAATAATATTGGGTCAGTTAAGCTGTATCATCAGTTTTTTGAGCAATTTTCCACTCTTCTTTCCAATTTTGACCGTTAGTTTATTTTTACTTCAGTACAGATTCAGACCATTCTATGAAAGCAGTTGTTGTACCCATTGGATCAGTTGAAGCTGTAAGGGCTGAATTTGTAGAGTCGAATATCCTGGATAGGGCTCGGAAGATAGTGGTAGTTGATTCACTGGAAGGTAGGATGGCTGAAATTCCCGTTCTTTGTGATGTGTCCGGTTTCACTGTGGTAGAACAAAGCAGCCCGGAGTTCTATCTTTCAACTGCCTCATTGAAGGACCATCTAAGAGGTATCATTCCTGACGAGATCATGCAATACGTGCCTTCAGGCTGGCAGTTGATAGGCGATGTCATAATAATCCATGTTCCTGCTGAGATCAGAAATTACAGAACTGAGGTCGCGGAAAAACTTCTTTTGATGAATCCTCGATGTAACTGTGTTGTACAGGACCTTGGAATAAAAGGACCTTTCAGGGAACCTGAGCGTGAAATAATTATTGGTGACAAGACAGAGACCATACAGAAGGAGAACGGCTGCCTTTTTAAGATCGATGTGATGAAGTTGATGTTCTCAAAGGGCAACCTTGCTGAAAAAAGACGAATGAGTAAGCTTGGAAAGGGTGATGTGGTAGTAGATATGTTCGCAGGCATTGGATACTTTTCCATTCCTCTTGCAGTCCATGGTAATCCTAAAAAGGTCTATTCCATCGAACTGAATCCTGTCTCATATGGCTATCTGCTTGAGAACATAAAGCTGAACCATCAGGAAGATGTCATTGAAGCCATCAATGGGAATTGCAAAGATGTGACACCTGTGGGCATTGCCGACCGTGTGATCATGGGATATGTGGGCACCACTCATGAGTATCTCCAGCAGGGGATATCTGCTATCAAGAAAGAGGGCGGTACTCTGCATTATCATGAGACTACGCCTGAATGTCTTGTCTTTGACCGTCCCATAAAGAGAATAAAGGATGTAGCAGCAACCCTTGGAAGGGATGTTGAGATTATGGGATGTTATCACATCAAGAAATATTCGCCAGGCGTATGGCATGTTGTTGTGGATGCATTTATCAAATGAATTGTAACCCCATTCTATGGATAAATGATGGGGTATGACAATACAAAATGATCACTAAAAAAGAAAAATAATGTAGATGCTTAATTGTCAGATGTTTTTCCAATTCAAGCTTTCAATGTTTTGATCGATAGGTCGGAATCAATGATGTGATCGAATTCTATCGGTCCTATCCAGCACTGGTTCTCAAAGGCTGACTGGAAACAGACTCCGATGGTAGTTCTATTTTCCGTGTTCTCAAATACTTTTTCAATTGTAGTTTTCATTTCATTGATGTCTATGCCCATCTTTGGCATGGAAAGACCGCCAAGAAGGACAATGGTGTCTGCATGGAAGTCTATATTGTCTCCGATCTGCATCCCGAAAGGTGTTTTGATGATCTCCCTTGCTTCCTCGGGTCTGGTCTCTGGAATAAAACCTATCTCTATCTGGGTGTCACGTATGACATATGCCATAAGTTCTGCAAAAGGTGTACAGAATCCGGCTGTGCCAATGAACATAATTTTGTTTGAGTCCTTGACAAGCTTTCTAAAAGATGTTAAAAGACCGCCGACTCCACTGGAATTGTCTATTGTTTCCATTTATCCTCCAAAAAAAGAAATGTCGCAGCCATAAGTGATGGCTGCATTCTCAATTATACTTATACGCTCTTGACGCCGAATGATTCGAGCAGAATGCCAGGGTTGATGCGACCGCTGGTGAATGACTTCTTTGACTTGAGGTCGTTGATGGTGATCTTTGCAGGTGCGAACATTCCTGCGTCAACCTTGAAGAAGTCAAATCCTGCTTCCTTGAATGTTGTGTAGAATGGCTTACCAAAGTCCCTTGATGTTGAGGATGGTGCCTTCTTCACGAAGTCTTCGAGTTTCTCTTCGTCTCCATACTCAACGGTGTAGTATGTCTCACCACAGTAGATGATACAGTCGTTGGTGGATCCCATGCACTTGGTGTCGTCTCCGACAATAGGTGCGATAGGTGCAACACCGAAACCGCTCTTGATGGTGTTGATGTCGAAACCGATGGATTCGAGCTTGTGGATACCTGTTTCAACAACTCTTGCGGAGATCTGGACTGATCCTGCAATTGATGAGGTTGGTGCAACAGCAATGTAAACGTTCTGTGGCTCTACACTGCAATGCTTTGCAATGTACTCGACGATCTCCTCGTTTGGAAGTTTGTCGGATTCCATTACAAGGACCGCTGCATCAGCATCGTCTTTGTATCCGATCTTTTCGTAGAGCTCCTTTGGTTTAAGTCCGAGAGCCCTTGCAGGACCTGAACCCATTCCAAAGTAATCGCCGACTGCAATTCTCCAGCCTGCATACTGTGATGCCATACATGCGATGGTAGGATGGTCGGTAGCGACCTGAATTGCAGGTACTGCTAATCCATCGAGATCTACTTTAGTGTAGCTGATCTCAGCAAGGTCTGCGAGGCAGATGCGTGAGAGGTACATACCTGCATCGTAACCGCCTTCGGTGTTCACACCACAGTCGATGATTGTTGCGCCGTTCTCAAGCACTTTTGATTCTATCTTTACATCTTCTTCCCAGTCTAACATCTCATCGATGATCGCTAGTCCTTTTTCATTGACACTTATCATGGTTATCACTCATTATTATTGGTGTCTTTGATTAGCTCGGGGAGAATATAAAAGTGCCGATTGCACGAAGCCAGTCCAAATAGTGCTGGAGAGAACTAAAATTTAAAAAAGGGAATCCGGGCAGTTCAACTGCCCTGAGAAAGACCTGATGGTGTGTATTTATTTGTCCTTATGGCCCTTGATAGAGGCCAGCATGTCAACGCCACTATCCGTCAATCTGAAAAGATCTTCCTTGACCACAACGATATTAGCATTTTTCAAAAAGTCCATGTGATACTTTAATGTATTATCATCGGCTTCCACTTCAGCCTTTATGTCAGCTTCCGCTTTACCGAATACACCAATAGATGTTACGATCTGTCTTCTTATTGGATGGGATGCAGCTTTGTCAAGCATTTCGTGTTCCATCTTTACTCTATCCCCCTCTGAAGGTTTCTGCATTATAATATCGTCAAGTTCATCGTAGTCATCTTCCATTATATTCGCCTCTTTTGTTGTGTATTTGAGTATGTATCCATAACGATTAATCATTTATAATCATATCGGTAACTTCAAACTGATCTGTTTTTCATCGTTTGATATTGTTTATTCCTTGTTTGGTATATATGGCCTTATTTGTCCGGTTTACTGATAAAGAGCCTGAATACATCGAAAAATGCGAATTTATGATCTTCGACAATAATTGCTCCTCCGGCTTCGATATTGCTTCTTGTATTCCTATTGACATTGAACCCGAAGAATCCGCTTGTTATCGGGTTCATCAGCTCTTCCATAAATGCAATTATTCGGTACTTGCTGCGAACATGTTCCAGATTTATTATCTTACCTTCAGGTTTGCAGACACGTACGCATTCTTCCACTCCTGTTACAGGATCTGGCACCGAACAAAGTACAAATGTCATTACAACCGAATCAAATACATTATCCTTGAATGCAAGATGCTGGGCATCCATTACCACCATTTCCACGTCTGCTTTTGCTGCTCTTCCCTTAGCTTTTCCCATCATTCCAGGCGAAAGATCGATAGCTACCATTTGAGCATTTTCAGGATAGTGATCAAAGTTCTTACCTGTGCCTAACCCGACTTCAAGACATCTTCCTTCAACTTTTGAGAATACGACCTTCCGCCATTTTTTGAAAGCAATATGTTCCATTATCCATTCAAAAAGATCATAGACATGTGAATAGCGGTTATATTTCCGGAGTGTATCTTTTGTTGTGTTCAATCCCTTTTTCCCCATATAAGTTCTGTCTGTTTAATATATGTAATTTTTTCATAGGTGGTTGCAGGGCATGTGGGTTACAAGTAACACCATGAAAAGTTATTTTATGTATCAACATCAATTCTTATTCGGGGTTATTGTGATGAAAATGATCGGTATCTTTGTCATCTTGTGCTTGTTCATATCAATTTCAGGCTGTACTTATTCAGATACAGGTGAGGATGATGTTGTTGCATATGGTGATGAAGTGGAAACTCTTGAATTTCAGGGGATCGAGCTTACTCCTATAAGTGAGCAGAGAAACAATGCTATTAAAGGGACTCAGAGGATAATTGAGGATACTTATCTGTTGAACATCAATGGTATGGTCGATGAACCGTTGACACTGACCTATGATCAGATCACTTCTTATCCGAACGTTTCAAAGGTGGTCGATCTCAATTGCGTTGAAGGTTGGGATTTTACTGGAAAATGGACCGGTGTGCCAGTTGCTACATTGCTTGATGAGGCAGGTGTACAGGAAGGGGCAACAACAGTTATTTTTTATTCAGCAGATGGCTACTCCACAGCCCTTGACCTGGATTATCTTATCGACAACAACATAATTCTCGCTTATCGGCTCAATGATGTAACCCTTCCTCAAGACCGAGGTTTCCCGCTTCAGCTTGTTGCTGAAAGCAAATACGGCTACAAGTGGGCAAAATGGATAACCGGCATTGAGGTTATTAATGAACCATATGAGGGGTACTGGGAAAGCAGGGGATATAACAATAATGCAGATTACGGTGGTCCACGATTTGGGTGATCTGGTTATATTTCCATGATTATGTTGACAATGTGGTCACTTTTGGTTTAACCTCTCTGTCAGATATTAATCACAGGCTATTATCTCAGGATCATTTGGTAAGGTCAATCCAAATTCACTTCCTTTTCCAACTTCGGTCTCAACCCAAACTTCGCCTCCCTGCATTTCCACAAACTTTTTGACAATGGTGAGGCCGAGACCAATACCTCCATATTCCCGTGTACGTGATGAATCGATCTGGACAAATGGTCGAAATAGTTTCTTCATATCCTCGGACAAGATCCCAATGCCATTATCTTTTACAAAAAACGAAATATTATCCTCAGTGGTTCGGGATTCGATAGTCACAAAACCTCCTCTTTCTGTGAACTTGATGGCATTGCTTATCAGATTGTAGAGGATCTGCTTGAGCTTTGTTCTGTCTGCTTTTATAATAGGCTTTCTGATGTCGATATTGAATTTAAGTTCAATATCCTTCTTTGAAGATAAAGGTACTATTGAAGTCTCTATTTCTTCAATTAATCTGGTCAAAATGAATTCTTCTATTTTCAACTCCATCTTTCCGCTTTCTACCTTTGAGAAATCCAATAACGCATTGATCAGTATCAAAAGCTGCTTCCCATTTATAGATACATTATTAATGTAGCGTTTCTGAGTTTCGTTCAAAGTGCCAGATTTTTCAGTGTACAGTACATCTGAGAAACCAATGACCGAATTAAGAGGTGTCCTTAGCTCATGGCTCATATTTGCGATAAATTCGGATTTGGCCCGATTAGCATCTTCAGCAGCAATTTTGGCATTGATCATTGCGTCTTCTGCTTGCTTCCGCTCGGTCAGGTTTCTGGAAGTGGAGAGGACAGCTGTTTTTCCATCATACTCAATGACACTGTTGCTTAGTTCTATAGGTACAAGAGTGCCGTCTTTGCAAAGAGCTATGCTTTCAAATATGGCACGTTTTCCCTTTTGTAATTGCTTTATATTATCAGTTATTCTTGCTGCTTTTTCAGGAGAATCCAGGTCCATCACTGACATACTCAGCATTTCATCTCTGCTATAGCCAGTGAATTCACAAGCAACTTCGTTCACTTCCAGGATGTGACCGTCAAAATCGTATATTAGGGTTGGATCATTAGAATTGTTAAAAAATGTTCTGAACTTCTGTTCCGATTTTTGCAAAGCAGTTTCTATCTGCTTTCGGTCAGTGATGTCATTCATCGACACTACTGCTCCGAGTGGATTCCCCTTGGTATCGGTCAGTTTGCGTCCAGTGGCAATTAGTGTGTGAGGTGCAAGTCCTTTCATTGCGATGACCATCTCTTGGCTGGACACATCTTCACCCTTCCACGCCCGTATCAGTGGGTTACGCTCAAGCGTCAGCGGCGTTTTGCCATCCGGCTCGTGCAGGCTGTAGTGGTTCGCCCACTCCTCCGCCGGGATCGGCTCAATGGGGAAGCCATGTAATGCGCATATGGCCCGGTTGAAATACGTCAGTGTCCCCTCCTGATCGCAGGCTACGATGCCATTTGCGATACAGTCCAGTACCGCCTCTTGGAACATCAGGCGTTCCTCCAGTTCTTCTTCCACCTTCTTGCGTGAGGTAATGTTGGTTAAAGAACCAACGATCGCTATGGTTTTTCCATCTTTTACGATAGGTGTTTCGTTTACCTCTGCCCAGATATTTCGCCCTTTCTTTCCTGCAACTTCCATTTGGTATGATGGCTGTTTTTTTCCGGTTTTGATCGCTTTCTCGGTAAGCGCGAATCCTTCTTTGTTGACGGGATCGTCGGTGGCGAATTTGCTCCATCTGACCATGGCTTCCTCGGGTTCGCATTGAAGGAATTCACGGCACTGAGGGCTAAGATATGTTAATTCGTGTTCCGGTGTGTGTGAATAGAAGAGATTGGTGCTATTCTCCACGATGTTGCGCAGTTTTTCCTCACTCTCTCGCATTGCATCTTCTGCTTGCTTGCGCTCGAGACTAGTTCCTATTATATGGGACACCATACCAAGAATCGAAATATCTTCTTCTTCCCACTCTCTAATATTTTGAACATTATCCAGTCCGATAAATCCGATAAGTTCATTATCTCTGTTCAGAGGCAAGACTAGCAATGATCGGATCTCTTGCATCTCCAGGATCTCTTTTTCAGCTGATGCTTCTTCGGGTAATGCTGAGACATCTTTAATATGAATCGATTCACCATTGTGGAGCTTGTTCATCCACCAAGGGAACATATCTACGGGGAGGTCTTGAAGGTTCTCTTTGTGGGCTTCCACACCTTCCGGACAATACTCATGGGTGTTATCCATCTGAGTTCCATTGTCGCGGATCAGAAAAATGTAACTTCTACTGCTTCCACACAAGTTGCAAATTTTTTCCAGTGCAAAATCTATGTTAAAATCAATATCTTTACTGGAGATGAACATCGAAGAAGTGTGCGATACTACCTTCTATCTCAAGTTTCCGTTTGATGATCTCATTTGTCCTTTTGATCTCTGATATATCATCCACGACCAATGAGACATTTGGACCATTTTCACCTTGTATCAGGATCGTTGAAATTAAAAAATGAATTGGTGTGGGCTGACCATTGTCAATTATATCCAATTCGCCTTCCTTTTTGTAAATGTTCTCTCCGGTCTTAAAAGTGTGCAGTATGGATCTTCGGACAACACATTCTAAGCATTCTATGTTTTTCCCACATCCTTCTCCTGAAAATGAATTTATACATTGAAATATTTCGCCACCAAGAAGACCAACACAATCCTTTTTATCCTTCCCCAATTTAACAGTGGCAGCTCGATTTACATTTTTAATTATTCCGTCCTCATCGATAAGGACCATGATCAAAGGCAGATCATCAAAAATAGAATTTAAGATCCCAGGATCAACGGTCGATTCGGCTTGAGCTTTACAATATCCTTCCAAAGCTAAATCGCTCCGAATGTCTTCCGTTCCATCCATATTCGGTTATCTTCCTCAATTTCTCATGTATAATATCGATTATCTTTTAATATTTATCATATATATTATTTGTTATATTTCATTGTGCAATTAGGTCTATTTTGGGCTCTTGTAGAAATCCTTAATATTCGGACAATAATCCAATTTAAAAATATTATGGGATGTGTTACATGATGTTGGAATGGAATCCCAATTCCATCCTATATATGTTGATTTTGATAGGGTTTCTACAGAGCCTAAGATCGCACTTTTATCAACTAACGTTCATAGCCAGCAAAACATTATATCTAGTTTCTTCAAAGACCTGATAATCAATTTTATGAGTTGCATTTCTACTAGTTTTTCCTAGAACTAAACTACGCACTATCCGCAAAAATTGAAATAACAATACTGTCATAGTTGTAAGTGGCAGGGGTATTAATGTCTAAAATCTTCAAAAGATCAACTAAAGCAGGTCTTCCACCAGGGTCTCTGATCCATATCGGTGAGATGAAAGAAGAAAAGGTCAGATTTACTATTTTTGATTACGATGAAGATCACTTCTCGGAAACGGAAATGAAAACTGTAGAGGAATGTTTTCATTCTAAGGATAAAAATACAGTTTCATGGGTCAACATAGATGGCATACACCAGGTTGATGTAATAGAGAAGATCGGAACACATTTTGGTTTAAATACCCTTGTACTAGAAGATATACTTAACACGAATCAGCGTCCGAAATTAGAGGATTTTGAAAATTACATATACGTTGTAATGAAAATGCTCTCTTTTGATGAAGCGGTAAACAAGATAACAACAGAGCAGGTTAGTTTTATCTTAGCACCAAAGTTGGTCTTATCTTTCCAGGAAAGAATAGGGGATACCTTTGATCCGGTCAGGGAGAGACTGAGAACATCAAAGGGTCGTATCAGAAAGATGGATGCGGATTATCTTGCTTATGCGTTAATAGATTCCATTGTCGATAACTACTTCATTATACTCGAAAAGATCGGGGATAAAATTGACTTTATAGAAGAAGAACTGGTGACAGATCCAACGCCAGATACCTTGCAGATGATCCATGAACTGAAAAGAGAACTGATAACTCTTAAAAGATCTATCTGGCCACTAAGGGAGATCCTAAGTAGACTGGGGTTGATGGAATCCATGCTTATAATGGAATCCACAAAAGTATATCTTAGAGATGTGCATGACCACATAATTCAGATAATCGATACAATAGAGACGTATAAAGAGATGCTTTCCGGAATGCTGGACATATACCTCTCAAGTTTGAGCAATAAAATGAATGAGGTAATGAAAGTTCTGACATTGGTTGCCACGATATTCATACCCCTGACATTTATAGCCGGGGTATATGGAATGAATTTTCAGCATATGCCCGAACTTACCTGGAAGTGGAGCTATCCAGTGGTGTGGATCGTCATGATCTCGGTGTCAATGTCGATGGTCCTTTATTTTAAAAGGATGAAATGGCTATAAGATAGGAACTATTCTATGATCAATGGTCCTGGATCCTTATGCAAACATCATCCGAGGATAAAAATCAGTTCATATTTCTTATTTCCAGTACCCTTCGACATATGATTCTGTCTGCTGTATATATGGGGTGACATATCGAAGTAAAAATGGAACTATCACGATCGTTGCTATAACATTTGTTGTGAACCATTGTTCAAATGTTAGGAACATTTCCTCATAAGGGATGACTCCATTGATGGCCAGCATATAGCTTCCCCAGAATGCACCTATCAGGTTGTTCAGAAATACCCCGAAAATTAGCAAATAAACAAAATCCCTTCTTGTCTTTAGACGGATGTTGACTTTAAAATAAATGAATGCAACAAGGGGGATCATCACCTGCCATAGATCCGCAATGGACCATATAATGTTCAGTGAGGTTGGCATATCTGCAAGGATACCTGCTCCTACAATACAACCAAGATAAGCTGCCAGTGCACCCCACATCCCATACCATAGGGCAAACACTATCATAAAAGCTACTGCGAAGTACATGCTGGACACGCCGGTTGAAGGGGATGATGGGAAATTTACAACTGCGAACCTTGAGAGGAGTGAATTTACCAATGTCACAAAGAGGAAGATGTTCAGGTACATTGAAGCAGATTCTATATCTCGTTGCATTCTGATTCTTCCCTTTCTGGACCGGTACTTGGTTTATGTGCATAAATATTTTTCAATGTTAACAATGTACTATCTTTTTATATTATGCATTTCTTATTATTCAGTGCACATTATATAAAACCTTTGTATAAATTAATTTATACCAATTTTAGTATATTGGGAGTCGTAAAATGAGGGGGGAATATGGGGATGAAGATCCACTTCGAATAAAAGAGTGGTTCAAACGCTCCTATTCTGTTCCTGTCACAATAGTCCTGTTTTTCTTATTATTCCTTTATCCTGCATGGCTTTATGTCATCGATTGGTTCCAATATATAATGGTCAATGGCTTGTCTTCAGCAGACCTTTCCTTTATCAAAGCCCTTTCCTTTATACTGGTCCTCATGTCTGCTAATATCTCCTACATGGTACTGAGTAAGAACGTCAGTCTCTCAAGGACAATTGAAAAGCAGGATATAGAGCTTCAACTGAATGATAAGAAATTCCGTAAATTCATAGATGATATACCCAATGTTGCAATTCAGGGCTTCGATATCCATCTCATTGTTCATTACTGGAACAGTGCCAGTGAAAAGATGTATGGATATTCCAAGGAAGAAGCGATCGGTCAAAAGATCACTGACCTCATAGTTCCCATTGACAATGGCAAAGAACTGTTTGAAATGATCAATTCAGCCATGACCGATCCAAAATTTGAACGATTTAATGAAACTACTTTTGTGACAAAGAGCAAAAGGAGTATCCCGGTACTTTCCAGTTATTCAAATGTTCTGTTACCAGGAACCCAGTTGAGCATATTTTCCATGGAGATCGATCTAACTGAAAGAAAAATGATGGAAGAAGGGCTCATAATCTCAAAGGATATGGCTGAAGCTTCAAATATTGCTAAAAGCAAATTCCTTGCAAATGTCAGTCATGAGCTCAGGACGCCACTGAACTCTATTATAGGTTTCTCCGATCTGCTTGCTAACGGATATACTGGACATTTGGGTGAAAAACAGGGGAAATATGCAGAGAATATCTCTGCAAGCGGCAAACATTTGCTTAGTCTTATCAATGACATTCTCGACCTTTCAAAAGCAGAAGCTGGCAAGATGGAACTCCATTATGAAAAAGTTAATTTACGACTATTGCTTTTAGAGATCACGGAGTTCATGTGTGTATCTGCCAGTCGTAAAGGGATAACGATCAGTACTATGATAGAACCTGATGTAGGTATCGTTGAAGTCGATACTGGTAAACTCAAGCAGATACTCTACAATCTGGTGGGTAATGCCATCAAATTCTCCAAGGAGGGTGGGGTAATAACTATAAAGGCCCGTGTGGATCGGGGATCTTTGGAAATTGAAGTTGAAGATAGTGGCATCGGGATAAAGGAGGAAGATATGGTCAAGCTTTTCAAGCCATTTAGCCAGATCAGCTCCTTTTCCCAAAAACAGCATTCAGGAACTGGCTTAGGTCTTTCACTGGTGAAAAAGCTAGTTGAGCTCCATGGGGGGAAGACCTGGGTCAGAAGTGAATACGGAAAGTTCAGCATATTTGGTTTTTCGATTCCAATTGAAAGGATCAAATAAATATGTTATTTTTTCATTTGGGTGACTTTTAATTTTTTTATCTTTTCTAGTTCTCATAGGACACCGCTGAGCTCTTCTGTTAAAACAGCACCACGATGCGAAGATATAACATCCCCCACACCATTAAAGGCCCAAATTCATATTCAGGGATGGATGAACAATGCCAGGCGGAAAAACACATGATACGATAAATATTGCAGTGCTGATAGTTGTACTTGCAGGCATTTTCTATCTTACTATGGGGAATGTAAATGAGCTGGCTGTCAAATATCTGGACATTTACACGATAGCGGTCTTTTCTCTATCCTACCTGTTCGCAACATTTTTCCTTAGTCCGGACCTCGATATAGAAAGCAAACCCTACAAGAGATGGAAGATGTTCAGGATACTCTGGTGGCCCTACAAGGTTATATTCAAACACAGGGGACTCTCCCATAATCCCATTATTGGACCCCTGTCCATCGTGATCAACCTTGCATTGATAGTGGCTGTATTGCTGCTGCTTATGGGCGTTGAGCTGCATAAGGGACACTTCAGGTTTATTGTAGTAGCCACAGCAGGGATGGTTCTGTCAATGGAGGTCCATATAATATCGGACTTCTTGGTCTCAAAAATGAAAAGTTTGTTTTAAAATTCAGTCATTCCCATCGCCTATGGCAGGTAGCTAATCGCTATTGCCACCTTTCAATTCATTTTTTAATTATTCTATCAAATGATATGCCTTTGATCATGGTGGTTAATATTTCTCAAAGTATTCGCGATTTGCCCACAAGCCAATAATTCCTAAAAGCGAAGGTATGGTCCATAGAAAAATGGCTATGATAACTGTTTCCGGATAAGTCGTCCATCTCTGAAATGCAAAAACGATTGGAAAATAGACACCTATGGAAAACTCCATCAATCCCGCAGCAAAACCAAAGAACCTTTTTCGTAAGAGTCCGATGAGAGCCACAATACCTAGGGGCATTGCCCATAGCATATCGGTTACTGCTACGGCCCAGCTCTCATGAGCCCAGGCGCGTTCTGCAGCATCACCAGTGAAACGTTCGTTCTGGAACCCAAGATTTACAGCACTATCCCAATTGAGGAGTGAATAGGTTTGCATGAACCAGGCCAAAAACAGGGATATGATAGCAATGATGGCAATCCAGACTCCCAATGGAAATCTACCGATGCTTTTGTTTAGGATGTTCATTGTTTGTTCACCTTCCATTCTTCAACGCTTTTCAATATTTGTTCGTTAGACGTAGTGTTCCTTTTGTCAGAACGGTATGCCAGTCAGTCGTAGCACAGCATAGGTAACGACAGCTATTCCCCAATACACAAAAAAACCCCAAACATATGTATAGTAAGCCAGTGGTCCGCACGATGGATACACATATTCACGCTCAGAAAACCACAGCACAATACTGATGTAAACCGAAACCAATCCCGATCCTGCCCATAACACATAGCCCCATATCTGGCCTTGCAATACGCCGATACTCCCGGCTGCTAACATTGGTAGCCAGATCATCAGATCAGCCCGGGCGAGTCCGTTAGCCGTACGGAAGTGTGTCTTATCGCGCCAATCTTCTCCTTTTCCGATAATTATGTCCTTAGATCTCTGACTATGGGGCCGAAATGCCATCTGGGTCTGGGCGTATAGTATGGGCAGAAAGATAAAGAACACTCCGAAGATCACGAGTGCCCATGCGATGAGCGTTGGTTCAAGCATTTGGAATTCCCCTTTTATTAGATCATTATTTTTAAAAATATGTTTTTACTCAAAGGTTTGGGTATTATCAATTACTTTTTATTGAATAATTGTTACTTTGGTCACAACTTTTATTGATATTTAAATCATAACTCTAACTGCAGATAAATATGTTCCATGTTCAATTTGTCCTTTAATTACATTTTATTGCTCGTAAGGAATGTGGTATTTGCATGAAAATAGAAATGAATTAGTAAATTGAATTTTAAAGGGATGGTAAAAAATGTTTATAGGACACTATGCAATTGGATTCTTATTAAAAAAGAAATTTAATGCAATTCCTTTATGGGTGTTCTTTATTGCAGTCCAGGTTGTCGATATTCTGGCATTTATCTTGGTTTTGCTTGGTGTGGAAAAAATGAGCTATAATCCCACGTCTAATCCTTTCCTAAGAACTTCGATGGACTATATCCCGTTAACTCATTCTTTATCGAACAGTTTGGTTATTGCTCTTATTGTTTTCCTGGTCTTTTGGAAACTAAAGGATAGGGAATGGGGAATTGCACTCTCAATGGGGGTACTGTCACACTGGTTTATTGATTTCATAGCTCACACACCGGATATGCCCCTTATTTTCAACAGCTATAAAGTTGGTCTGGGATTGTGGAACTATCCCTGGATAGCTTTTTTACTTGAAGTTGGTTTTTTCATTGGAGCCGGATATTATCTTTACAAAGGTTCTGAGAACCTTAAACGACCGATCATTCTAATGGCTCTTTTAGTTCTTTTTTATGCTCCAACAATGTTCGCACCAGAAGAGGAAGTGCCTGTAGCAGTAATGAGTATTTTAAGTTTGAGTTTCTACATAATATTCGCAGCCTTGGCTTGGTGGAGTGAGAAAAAGAAGAAATGATGGGGTCGTAAGAAGCTTGTTTGATCCCGTTCGATGTGATCGTTAGGCTGATCAGATAATTCCAACCAACCTTGAGATCTTTAGAGCTACTTCTCCTGCCAAAAAGGTAACACTTCTAACAAATCCTACAGGTTCTATCTTAATAGCACCACTGTCATAGGCGTCTATAAATGTGTCAGCAGGCGTTTCAGATTCCATTATGCTTCTGATCGTATCTTCATTTGATATTACCACGACCGTTGGATCCACTTCAGAGCTCAGGCCTACTACAGATTGTAGTATTATCCTTGCATCCAGGGATGTGACAGCTCCACTATCATCAACATCGACATTTGGGTCTTCTTCCATCTTCCCGGTAGACATCTTCAGTGCACACAGGGAATCCACAGCACTTAGATAACCATCCCCATTGCAGTCACCCTTTTCAGCTTCGATCTTGATTCCCACTTTATGGAATTCTACAATCGTAGCATCCTTTGTAACCATTTTTAGTTCTAGTGCACTTCCATCATTTAGCTCTATAATACCATAGATCTCTTCATTTCCAAGAAGATCCTTCAGAAAATCCGGGACCTTATCTACATTCTGATTATATGCCACGACCCTCTGATTCATATCGTCAAATAGGTCTGCTGATGCTGGGTTTGCCAAAAAGATGAAAAGTAGAAATGAGATAATGATGATCTTCTTCATTTCTACACCCCCTTACCTTCTTCTCTTGACAACGAACAGAGCCATGACGATCGCTGCCATTGTCATCAACAACATGCTTCCATAACCTGCACTTTCTGAAGCTTTCTCGGTAACACTGAGAGTTCCGTCAATGGTGGGAGAAATAACTTCAACAAGATCAGTATTGTGAACTGATACATCACTCAGGGTCAGGGTACTGGATGACCCTACCGCACCGAGAACTTCAAATGATACGACTGCGACCGCACCATCACCAGTTATGCCGGAAGAGTCTGCCAGGGCAATTATGACCTCTCCTTCATTACCTGTATTGGACTCGAGATATGCATTTCCACCAAGTTCACCGGCCTCTACACCTACAGCTTGTAGAACTGCCGAATCATACATCAGGGAAATGTCCATACTTCCCACATCTATAGCTCCTTCAAGGTTGATAGGAACCTCCACTATACCCCCGGCTGCGCCTGTTGTATCGCTCACACTAACAGTCAGGTCTTGTGCCGATGCAAGAGATACAAGGCACAACAGACTAACTAACAACAATATCCTTTTCATGTTACCACTCCCATTTCAAGACAATTTGGCAGAATTTCTCAGTATCTGCCTTGCATCAATTGATGTTACACTTCCATCTCCATTCACATCCATAGCCAGATCTTCCGGTATCTTTCCCACAGCCATCTGGAGTGCATACAGAGCATCCAGAGCTGTAAGTTCACCACCGTCACCAACGGCATCTCCTTTGCTTTCCTCCAGACTGATCACCTTGAATACTCCGTCCTTAGCAGGAATTTTGACGGGTGTCAGATCTGCCCTGTTTGCAGACAGAGATACAATATCAAGAGCGGTGGATGAGCCTTCAGCTCCGACCACATCAAATCTTACGTGAGCAACAGAGCCATCACCGGAGAATCCATCCTTATCAGCAAAACTGATCTTGATCGTACCGTCAATGATATTGTAATCGAACAGTGAATCGCTTGATAAACTACCTTTAACAACTTCAGTAGCTACAAGGACAGAGGAATCATATCTCAGTGTCATATCCATATTTCCAATATTCTCCCGTACTCCATACAATGTCAGAGGGATCTGGACACTGCTTCCGGTAGCCTTGCTACGGGATTCAAAGGTCAGGCCATTGAACCTGTCAATTACAGGATCCTGAGTCGGGGTTGGAGTCGGGCCCGGAACCGTTGATCCCTGGCGAATGGAGTTGATCTCACTTTGTGAAAGAGCAACATTATAGATCCTCACCTCATCAATGATCCCTGAGAAATAGCCTCCATAGGAAGGATTGGATGCAATATTGGTATAATCCCAGCCGTTACTCAGTTTGCCTTTTTCTTGATACACCTTATCATTTACGTACAATGTCACTGTTTCAGCATCCTGGTCATAAACCGCTGCAAGGAAAGTCCATTCTCCGGTTGTGACAGGCTGGAATCCCAGAACACCACCTGTGCCACTAAATGCAGACCAACCAGCTCCCCCGCCACGAGTATCGAAACCTATCGTACGATCAAAACCCCCATTATCATGTGAAATGACGGATCTCGCAACATCTGCCTGAGCCCAGGCAACCATGGTCAGTTGTGGCATATTATCCGGATTTATGTTGACAGGTGAACGAACGTAGTCATTCGTTCCGTCAAAGCTCAATGCCTGATTCCTTACTCCAGATACAAAGACAGCGCCATTGTTGGTTCCATGGTTATTGTTGCCGGAATAATCCCTTGCATCACCATCAAAAGGATAGTAGGCAACAAGGCCCCTCTCAGAAATGGGTGTTGGGCTTGGAGTAGGTGTCGAGCCCGGAACTGTTGCTCCCTGACGAATGGAGTTGATCTCGCTTTGTGAAAGAGCAACATTATAGATCCTCACCTCATCAATGATGCCTGAGAAATAGCCTCCATAGGAAGGATTGGATGCAATATTGGTATAATCCCAGCCGTTACTCAGTTTGCCTTTTTCTTCATATACCTTATCATCTACGTACAGTTTCACAGTTTCAGCATCCTGATCATAAACTGCCGCTATGAAAGTCCATTCTCCGGTTGTGACAGGAGAGAATCCTAAAACAGCCCCTGTACCACTAAATGCAGACCAACCAGCTCCCCCGCCACGGGTATCGAAACCTATCGTACGATCATAACCCCCGTTATCATGTGAAATAACGGTTCTCGATTCAGCATCAGACTGAACCCAGGCAACCATGGTCAGTTGTGGCATATTATCCGGATTGATGTTAACAGGTGAACGCACGTAATCGTCCTTACCGTCAAAGCTCAATGCCTGATTCCTTACTCCGGATACAAAGACGGCACCATTGTTGGTTCCATGGTTATTATTGCCGGAATAATCCTTTACATCGCCATCAAAAGGATAGTAGGCAACAAGCCCTTTCTCAGAAATAGGTGTTGGGCTTGGAGTAGGAGTAGGTGTTGGACCTACTGCCGATGGATCCATCAGACCAAAGAAATAGACTGTCACGTGATCCTCGCCTTCAAGAGAACCAATCATTCCCATATTTTCCACCCTTATGGTGTGGATACCTCTATCCAGACCGGATATCTCCAGGTACTTAACAAATGCACCACCCGGATAAGCGGGATCACTTCCATAAGTGTTTCCGATCCATACCTCTGAACCATCAACAAGAACACGTGCCCAGCCATCATTGGTGTCACCCCAGAACTGGACACCTACTGTGGTCGTTTCAACGGTTGTCTTTGCTTCGATCCAATTACCCTGATTCAACAACGCGATCCACTGATTATATCGCCAGATCGAACCACTGGTTGTGATCTGGAACTCGGATGGAGGTGTAACATATGCCGTATTGGCAAAGGCTACAACATCCGGTGGAGTTGCAAAATTAAGGGCATTTCCATCATACATTACAGTGCTAACTTCTGCAGAAGCAACTGTCACAGCCATAGACAAAATTGCTAAAGAAATAAAAAGAACATACAATAATCTCTTTGTGGTATTTTTCATATTTTGTCCCCCACGAACAAATACTTTTTACATTGGAATGTTTGTGACTAATAATTGTTAAAAAGAACCCTCTGACCATTAGAAGAAAAATGATATAAATCTACGGTACTGTCAAATTCAAATTATAACAACTTTGACTCCATACCCACCGATTCTGCTTTATTTAGAGACGTTACTAAAAGTGGAAAGCTTACAATCACGCCTTTAATCCTCTTGAGAACTTCAATGGACAAGGTATGCGGGCAATTTTTACCTATAAAAAAGTTCTGAAATATCGTTATCGCAATATTGAAATTAAATATCAACAATGAGCATTAATCTGGCATGTCATTTTCTTTGCTCATAGCATTCAGGTGTATTTTGATCTTAGGTGGTATTATGAACGATCAGTTTGATGTAGTACGAGCCAATTTGTCGCATGTAAACTTTCTTTCCGAATTCGGGAAAGAATCATTTATAGATGCATATAAGGTAACCCTTCCTATGGATGAACTTAGAACTTATGTGGAAGAGGCTTTCTCAGAAGAACTGATCAAGCATGAGATCGAAAGCTCTGAATCCATATATCTGCTCTGTAAAAACGCAAAGGGTGTAATATGTGGCTATGCAAAATATGTAGATTCTGAAATACCCAATCGCTTAGTTCCTGATGGGGCAATAGAATTGCAACGTCTTTATGTTCAGAATGATTGTAGGGGGGAAGGAGTCGGGAAGCTTCTGTCCAGATATGGGGAATCGATCTCTCAGCAAAAAGGATTCAAGGTTATATGGTTACGTGTATGGGATGGTAACACTGCTGCTCAACAAATTTATTTGAAATGGGGATTCACATTTTGCAGTGAAGAAGCATACCAAGTAGGAAAAGAAAAACGAAAAGTATTGATTATGATGAAGCATATTCAATCAAGTTCGGATAAACATGATCTGTCAGTCCATAGGTCCTAAGGGCACTTTGCATTACAGTGCTAATATACTATGTTAACAAAGGTTAGTAATTATAAACGATTTTCCAATTTAATAGTTCTACCAATCATACTTACTTGGTTTCAAATCCCTTTAGCAGGGTCAATATTGCCAGTATGCCCACAACTTCTCCACCAAAAATCTTAGCTAAAGGGCTTTCTACAAAAAATATAAGATATATTGATACAATCAAAAATGTTGCTCCTAATAAAATTAATCCATAATTCAGATTCACCACTCCCTTTAATTATTCGCTTTTCATTGCATTTTGATTTGAAATGTCAAGCTTCTAGCAACAATGTTTCCTTCTGAAAGTATTAATGTAAAGACCAAGTTTGCTCAATACCATGCTTATGAAGATCAGGATACAAGGCTAAAGCTTGCCAAAAAATAGATTGAAGCAAAGATTTCCCTCTCTCAGCTCCACCAGCTCACTTTACACTAAATACCCTTCCCGGCAATCATTTCCCTACAAGCTTTTTTGTAATCTCTGCCACATGCCTGCCCTGGAAGCGTGCAATTCCAAGCTCGTTCTCACTGGGCTGCCTGACGTCGGGTCCATTGCCTGCGATCGTTGAAGCACCATAGGGACTGCCTCCTGTTATCTCATCGAGGATCGTTTGCCTTGTTTCTGAGTAGGGAACACCTACAATGATCATTCCATGGTGCAACAAGGTCGTATGAAAGCTGAGTATGGTGGATTCCTGGCCCCCGTGCTGGGTAGAAGTGGAAGTGAAGACGCTGCCAGGCTTTCCAATGAGGCCACCTCTTGCCCAGATACTTCCGCTCCTGTCCAGGAATGCTCGCATCTGAGCGCTCATCATCCCGTAGCGAGCGGCAGTTCCGAATATGACGGCATCAGCCTCTTCGAGGTTTTCCATGGTTGCAACAGGCACATGCTCGAAATTCTTCTTGGATTGGGTGGCCCCCATTTTCTCCAGTATCTCAGGAGTCAGAGTTTCTTCGACCTGATAAAGTCCGACCTCTGCACCCTCTACTTCCCTGATACCTTCAGCTACTGCCTCTGCCATCTTGTAAACGTGTCCGAACATGCTATAAAATATGACATTTATTTTCATTGTTTCCCCCGATCTGACCGCTATGTTCCATAGCAGTATATGCCCCATAATAGGTTCGTTTTGAATGATAAGTAATTTACTGACCTCTAAATTGATAGCCTGATCTGTTGGGGAACAAAGCTTTTAATTTGATATAACTAACTTTATGATATGAACTATGAACACACTCAAACAGGATATTTAATAATCGTTGTCTTAATCGCACTTGTTTTACTTTTTGGATCCATTCTATCAGCAACAGGTTTTGAACCGATCATTTTTGCTATTATGTTGCTCAGTTTGCTGATCTTAATTTCCTTCACAACACTTAAAGTAATGATCGATGAAAACTATCTAAGAATAAAATTTGGTTATGGGATATTTCGGAAGAGTTTTCCGCTTAGTAAGGTCGTTTCAGCAAGAACTGTAAGGAATCATTGGTATTATGGCTGGGGGATTAGATTATGGCTATGGCCTAAAATGTTGATCTTCAATGTTTCTGGCCTTGATGCAGTTGAGATCAGGATGGAAAACGGTAAAATATACAGGATAGGTACAGATGAACCCAAAGAACTGGAAAGTGCGATCTTGCAGGCTGTTAGATAATTTTTCCTGTGTTCTTGCAAATGTATATCCTTAAAAAAGATCAGCTAGCCAAAGCTGGCCAGCAATGCTTATCCATATAAATTTTAACAAACTCCCAGAGATACAAGCAGTTTCTGTATATCTGCCTTAGAGCTTTCAACGAAAACGCCTCTTGTGCCTGAGATAACAATGGTCCAATCGCCACCGCTGTACATCCAGTTATGTTGAGGTGTCCAGCTCATCTTGTAGAGCTCTGAGTAGGCAGTGGCCAGAGCATCGAACATAGTGTTCACAGCTCCGCAGAACTTAGCTGTCATCTGCGCCATCTCTTCAGGCATTCCGGTCTTGGATTTATAGTTCACAAGCTTTCCTTCAGGACTGAAGATACCAGCTGCCATGACTCCGTCAAGTTCCAGAAGCTCATCTAACGATAGATTACATTCATTTCCTTTCATATTATAACCCCTTATTTAATTGAGAGGATTCCCACTTCCTCTACTTTTATAAAGACATCTTACTGCATATAAGGATTTAGTTTTGCACTTTATCGGACATAAGCAAGAAGAACACTGTTTTTAATCTCACATTAAATCAAAGATTTAATGGGAGTTTCATTTCATGGAAAACATCCTGATTAATCTGGATGTCTTGCAGTTTAACTGCAAGATAAAACAGGTGGATAAATTGCGTAAACAGTTATTTGCTCTTGTTTCTGATATATATTAGTAGTACTAAAACGTATGTTGCATATGTGGAAATCCTACAAATTCCTTCAGCACCCGACACAGCTCGCAATATCGTGGTGCTGTCATAAACGTGTCCACGTAGTTCCTGCAGTACAAATACTGCAATCTCTTTCTGAAATCGTCTCATCCACTTCGATGTTCTTGATCAGATCGCCAATTCAATAAAGCTCCTCATCGATCTGCTGCATGTCAAACACAGGAATTTCCACATCGGGATACCATTGCTGCAGGAATGTGAGCATGTGATATTTCATGAAAACACTTGCAGGCAGGGCAATAAATGCAAGCAAAAAGATGAAAAAGATCAGCTCGATCAAAATTATTGGTGCAATGATCATCCAGACAATGCTATCTGATCCTGGTAGAATTGCTGAAAGAGCAAAATAAAGAAGCATGTCTACGAACAAGATGAGAAGACCTACTGCAATCATTACTATCAACAAAATGATAGCTACTGCAATTCCAACAGCAAGACCAATCAGGATCCTGCCAAACCAATAAACAACGATTTGCTTCCAGTCTTTCCTGAACTGTCTGAATACATTGGAAAATGCGCGGAAAATGCCGGACTCTGTATAAATGGCTACAGGTATTGACAGGTTGATAAATGAATTGATGATCCCACCAATTATTGCTGTTACCAGAAGTATGCCAAGTAACAGGAATATTAAGGAAATAATATTACTCGCCATAGCGTCTGCAAAACTTTCACCCGAAGAACCTATCAACGGTAGCACAAAGGGAAGGGCCATAACTGCAATGACGGCAAGCAAAAGAATGCCTGTCAATATCCTGAATATGAACAGTCCCAATCCTTTCCTCAAATATCTGCGGGAGTATTCCCAGAACCTGACATCATTGCTTACGAGGGATTCAACAAATACAAATTCCATGACACTGGAAACGTAGGAGAAGAACAAGATCAGGACAAATATGAGAACTATTATCCCAATGATCAATCCCAGACCTGGACCAGTAGGGATCTGATCAACAAAACCTGTGAAAACATCGGTGAAGCTGTCAGTTGTACCTGACTCGGGAAGGTTATGACCATCAGGTGAATAACTATTTCCGCCACCATTGAAATTGCTTCCAGCACCACCGATAAGCATAACGATGATGACAAGTTTCATCCATTTCCAGAAATCAAAAGGCTCAAAAAGGCATTTTTTTGTTCGTCCAAATGCCTTGTCCAGAGCGTCTACTACATACCACGTCATAGAAATAAATAGGGACTGTTTTGATAAATAATTTATGATGTATTTTTCTACAAAGTGAGATGCTTTCTATCAGGTCAATAAATGTCCAGTTCTATTTTTATTTACTCCCCGTTGTTCTCTTCAATAATCGGTTTCATTTTACTATGTCCCTCACGTTAAAGGGTATAGTCACGAACTGCTGTATTAGGTTGATTCTGGACTAGTTGAACTTGCACGATCTCGTCAGACAATTCAACTTCCGAAGCTGTACCAGTGTCTGCACTGGATACTTCGTTCACTGGCGCTTCGGCTGCAACGTCTGTGCATCCAATTGCAGTCATAGATGCTAATATTAGTAAAAGTGCAATTATTTTATAGATTATTTTCATGTTGTACCCCTTTGATTATAATTCGTAATTTGATATACGGAACGATATACTATAAAATAGAATTGTAACTATATATAAAAATTATGTTTTGAAGTTGTAGTTTAATGATGGAAGATTAAAACAGATGATTTTCTATATTCAATAATCTACCTCGCGGACTGACTAAATACAAGTGCTTCTTGTAGCATTTTGCATTACATTACGCAAAATACCAAGAATCATTTACTTTGAATGTCATAAGGCAAAAAGGAGAGTATTAACAATGGATCCTATAATTGATAAAAATACGACATTACTGTTCGTTGGAACATTTCCTTCACAAATTTCCCGGGATACAAATCAATACTATGGAAATCCTAGAAATCAGTTCTGGAAATTGATGGGTGAAATACTTGCAACCGATTTGCAATATTCAAATTACGATGGCAGAATTCGAGTTTTGCATGATCATCAAATTGGATTGTGGGATACTCTGAAAGATTGTGAGATAACTGGAAGTTCAGATAACAGTATCCGTAATGAAGAGTACAATGACTTTTCTCAACTAACCTCTATCAAAAAAATAATCTGCAATGGGAAAAAAGCAGAGGAATACATTAAGCACTGTAATGTACCAACCAATGTTGATATTTTAGTTGTTCCATCTTCAAGTCCAGCAAGGGCTATGAAATTTTCGGATAAATCTGAAATGTGGAAAGAAGTAATTGGTACAGTAGAAAAACATTGATGTTTAGGGAACATTTAAACTAAACAATCGCATGGTCAAAATGTAATTTTAAAAGAAGTGTGGACGCTGAGGAAGAGATTCGAACTCTTGCAGCGCGTTAGCACTACCGGTTTTCAAGACCGGCGCCGTAGTCCACTTGGCTACCTCAGCAAATGAATGGTTCCTAAATAGTCTTTTCAGCTATAAGGCTTTTGCTTTGAAATGAATAAAAAAGTTTTAAAGAAAGGATATGAAGAGGATTACTCTTCACTTTCTGTAACTTCTTCTTCGGTTGCTTCTTCAACAACAGGTGTAGGCATCTGAACTGGGTATGATTCTATGTAGCTTACTTTTTCGAGACCAATGTACTCTATAAGTTCGCTTGCTACTCTTCCCTTTGCCATTAACCAGCGCTGGTTGAATGAAAGCATTGCAGGGACCTCAATGGATACTTTGTTGTCCTCGATAGCAACCTCTAGGTCAGGAACACCTGTATAGAGTGCAAGGAGGCCTTTTACTTTCTCGATAGGCTCTTCGATCTTCTCGTCAATGGAGTATTCGTAGTGGATGTCCTTTCCTGCGAGAGGGTGGTTGAAATCGACGCGTACTCTGCGACCGATGACCTTTACAACAGTACCTCTTTTGTCGTCAAGCTCAACGTTCATGCCAGGGTATGCCTTCTGGTCCTTGAACTTTGTCAGGGAAAGGTTCTCCACAAGTTTCGGGTCATGTTCGCCAAAACCTTTCTCAGGTGTAATAATGACTGTGCCTGAGTAGCCGACCTCTTTACCTGGAAAGTCTTCATCAAGACCTACAATGGTGTGTCCTGCACCTACGATAACAACATCTCCACCGTACATACCGCGTGGGTTGTGGATCTCGTTTGTCTTTGCAAGCTCTTCGTCGGTCGTATCAAAGATCTGGTCTCCACCGAACTTTCCGGTGTATGATACTTTAATGATATCTCCTTTTTCTATTGCCAAGATGATCAACTCGATTGGATTTTATTAATTCAATTAATATCTATAGAGAATTTCTTCTCGGTATACTCATTTGCCTTTAATAAAGTTTTGGGATAAATCGATCATTATTAGATGGTGGATGGTTTAGTTCGTCAGATTTCTGTGTTCTCAGTATCGGATTTTAAATGAAAAGAGTAACCTCTATATGTCATTAAATTAGACTTTTATTAACATTCAGTTTTTATAATTTTTATATAATCTAAAAAAAACACAGCGCATTACAACAATTTTTATAATTTTTCTCAAAAAATTGTTATACATTCGTAAACATATGCATATTTATATATGTGTAGTAATATTGATTATGTGCAGTCTGGTATTGACCAAGGGGATGGGTTCATATGAGTAATGAACACGAAATGTTTAAGGGAATGAATGGCGATCTGGAATTTGAGTTGAGGCAATCCCTTAAAGAAATAAAGCTATCTGCCGAAACGAAAATACGGTTGGAATCTGTAATTAACAAGAGCCCTGCTGTTGTATTTTTCTGGCGTGTGGAGGAAGGACGCCCGGTTGAATTCGTGAGCGAGAACATTGAACGGTTCGGCTACTCAAAAGAAGACCTTGTTTCCGGCACATTACTTTATGACAGCATCATACACCCAGATGATCGTGATGGTGTAAATAGCATGATCTCTGAGGCTGTCAATGCTGGACTGGATGAGTTCAGTTGTGAATACCGGGTCGTTACAGAATCCAATGATGTAAAATGGGTATATGAAACGACAGTGGTCCATCGGACAAACGATTCAACTGTCGACCATTTCTATGGAATCATTTTTGATATAACCGGTCGAAAACGTGCTGAACAATCCGTCGTGGATCATGAACGTGACATCTCTGTCCTTTATTCTGCTGTTACACTTGCATCTGGATCACTGGATATCGATGAAATGCTCTCTGAGGTATTGATGGAGCTTGGTAATCTTTTCGAGATCGAAGCCGGTGGCATCTATATAATAGATCATGACCTGCATGAAGCAAAGCTCAGGGCGAACATAGGCATTGGTAATGTGCTTGCATCTACAATCCACTATTCTCAGGATGAGGATATGTTCAAGAACGTGACGAACCTACCTAAAAACACTATTGTTTCGGATGAGTTCATACGCCAGGATTCTCGCTTTATAACAAAAACAAATCTAACTTTCTATCTTTATTCGAGAGACAAGGTTGTAGGTTTTGTCCTTCTGGTACTTCCAGCTGGCTATCCTCTATCTGAGAAGAACCTTCAGGTCCTTGAGCATGTGGGAAAACATATTGGTATCGCTATTGAGAACGCCCAATTGTTCGAAAAGACGCAAAAAGCCTATGATGAGCTAAGGTCACTTGAAAATCTCAAGAACGAGTTTTTTGCGAACCTAAGCCATGAGCTTAAAACGCCCATGATATCCATCAAAGGCTTCAGCGAGCTTCTTGGTGATGGGAAATTCGGTCCTCTGAACCCCGAACAAAGCAAAGCGAACGATGCTGTTGTACGCAATGCGGAACGATTGAAGGACCTTATCGATTCACTACTCTATATGTGCATGGAGCGAGAGGGCAAATACAAGTATGAGTTCACAGTCCTTCCTATCAAGAGACTAATTCTCAATTCCATCGAAAAGGCACGAGCTCAGGCCGG
This sequence comes from Methanococcoides sp., assembly GCA_021108185.1. Taxonomy (GTDB): domain Archaea; phylum Halobacteriota; class Methanosarcinia; order Methanosarcinales; family Methanosarcinaceae; genus Methanococcoides. Next base: position 33,564 of record JAIORJ010000142.1, read on the forward strand.
CAGCAACAACATCCTCTTCAGAGGGGATATTCCTGACAATATGCCGGATATCTATGGTGATGAAGAAAGGCTGACAACTGCATTGAACAATATTATGGATAATTCTGTCAAATTCATGTCTGAAGGGGAAGTCGTTGTCTCGGTACAGGATGAGGCTGACCATATCCATCTTCGGATCAAGGACAATGGTATCGGAATTCCCAGGGACAAGGTCGATAAGGTCTTTGACAGCTTCTATCAGGTGGATGGTTCCCTTACTCGAATGTACGGCGGAACGGGTATTGGTTTGAACGTCTCCAAAAGGATCATTGATGTACACAATGGTAAGATCTGGTTGAAGAGTCTGGAAGGTTTTGGTACGACGGTCCATATACTGTTGCCAAAATAATTTCTTCTTTTTGTTACTCTTCATTTTTTAGTTTTCGATTTGAATTATTTTTTGTATCGATCTTTATTTCTGTTTTCACTCCCCTTTATTTTTCGTGTCTCTCGGTTTCACTTTCCTGCTATACTTATCTCATTTCATCTTTCCTTTTCTTTTTTTGTAAGCCATTATTTTAGCCTCTATTATATATCTGAAATAACCGGAAGTAATATATGCACAGTTGATTATTACTCGTAAGCAGGCAGAGGTAGTAGATATGGTCAAAAAAACAATACATGAGATCAATGGCAGGATTCGTGACGGTAGTGTCAATGTAGTGACTGCCGAAGAAATGGTAGATATCGTGGGCGAGCTCGGTGCAGAAGGTGCAGCAAAGGAAGTTGATGTCGTAACTACTGGTACTTTCGGAGCCATGTGTTCTTCCGGTGTATGGCTGAATTTTGGTCATTCGGAACCTCCTATCAGAATAAACAAGCTCTGGCTCAACGATGTTGAAGCTTATTCCGGTGTTGCTGCGGTCGATGCATACATAGGGGCCACTCAGGCATCCCGTTCCAAAGGTCTGGAATACGGCGGCGCTCATGTCATAGAAGATCTCATTCGTGGCAGGTCAATCGATGTTCACGGAACTTCTCCTGGGACAGACTGCTATCCTCGAAAGGTTATCGATACCACCATTAACATCTATGATCTGAATCAGGCCATCATGCTGAATCCTCGTAATGCATACCAGAAATACAACGCTGCTACTAACAGTACTAATCATACTCTGAATACCTATATGGGTACTCTACTACCAAATCATGGCAATGTGACCTACTCTGGTGCAGGTGTGCTCTCTCCAATGCACAATGATCCGAACTATGAGACCATAGGCACAGGCACGCGTATCTTCCTTGGTGGTGCCCAGGGCTATATCGTAGGCGAAGGCACACAACACTCTCCTGCAGCAGGTTTTGGGACACTCATGCTTAAAGGTGATCTAAAGGAGATGAGTTCGGAATACATCCGTGCTGCCAGTTTTGAAGGATATGGAACTTCCCTTTATGTTGGAATGGGTATTCCAATACCGGTGCTCAATGAGGATATTGCAAAAGCCACTGCTATTACAGATGACGATATCGTTACAAATCTTCTTGATTATGGTATTCCTAGCAGTAATCGTCCTGCTATCAGGTCTGTCACTTATGGCGAATTGCGTTCCGGTTCGATAGATGTCAATGGTAAGGAAGTAACTACTTCATCTCTCTCAAGTTTCAAGAAGTCCCGTCAGATCGCCAATGAACTTAAGGATTGGATAAAAGGCGGTGAGTTCTTTGTCAGCATGCCGGTGGAACGTCTTCCAAGGGATACTGCATGCAACTCGATGAAACTGTCCCGTGTAAATCCTCTTGTGGGGGATATCATGACTTCGGACGTTAGTATCATTCGGGCAGAAGCAAGCTTCAACGATGCTGCAAAAACCATCATGGATAGACAGTTCAGCCATCTTCCTGTGGTCGATAAGGATAATTCCCTTGTGGGTATCGTGACCGCATGGGACATTTCCAAAGCTGTTGCAAAAGCGGAATATGATCTTGTTAAAGATATCATGACAAAAGATGTGGTGACCACAAGCCCTGATGAAGCAATAGACATTGCGGCTTTCAAACTTGACAGCAATAGTGTTTCTGCACTTCCTGTCATCGATGCAAAGAAACAAGTGGTTGGTATAATTACAAGCGATGATATCAGCAAACTGCTTGCAAGGAGGCAATAAAGATGAAGATAAAGATAATCATTGAATCTGCCATTGTTACAAAACCGATATTAGCGGAGGCAATTCTCGAAACAGGTGTTCTTCTGAACATTTCACAGGCACACTATGACACTACTCATGGTGAGGTTGTAGCTGATATTCCTTCTGAACAGTTCGGGCATATAAGGGATTCTCTTGTGGAGAAAGGTGCCGAAGTCGTAGTTCTTGACACTCCCATCAGCAGGGACGAGGAAGAATGTGTGGAATGCGGTGCATGTGTATCTGTTTGTCCTGTGGGGGTATTTTCCCTTGCTGACGACTGGAGTCTGGAGGTAGATCCTGACAAGTGCATCCAGTGTGGTACCTGTCTGACCATGTGTCCGCACAATGCTCTGGTTCTCGGGCAGTGATAGTTGAACATGAAAGAACATTTCCAGTTAAAGGAAACTATCGTAACGATAGTTGCAGATGATCAGTCCTATGTCGAGGTGGCGAAGGATGCCATAGCCGTACACCGGCTGGAGCTTGAGGACTACATCCGCTCTGATCCTTATTTTAAAGTAACTCTTGAACCCTACGAATGTTCAAGTGATGCACCTGAAGTTGTCAAAAGGCTCGTTGCTGCCGGCAATTCCGTGGGCATCGGTCCCATGTCCGCAGTTGCGGGTACGATTGCGGCACTTGCAGTTGGATCAATGGTCGATGCCGGTGCGACTTCTGCAATTGTCGATAATGGGGGGGATATTGCGGTTATCAACGACAGGCCTATGGTTATAGGGATATTTGCCGGTCAGTCCTCTATAAGGAACATTGGGTTCACACTCGAGCCTTCTGACCACATTCGTGGTATATGCACATCATCCGGCACAGTTGGTCCCTCTATTAACTTCGGGTGTGCAGATGCTGCCGTGGTCTTTTCAGATGATGTCTCTCTGGCGGATTCAGCAGCTACCGAATTGTCCAATGCAACAGGCATAGGGCATGATGGCGTGGAAAGGGCGTTCGATGCTATAAGTTCTATTCCTGGCATCGATGGTGCGGTCGTTATTCAGGGGGAGCACATGGGTATGTGGGGTACAATTCCGCAGATCACACGTGCTGATGTGCAGTATGAGTGTATCACAAAAGGCTGAATCGAAATAAGATTTTTGAAAAAATGTTTGGCAGTACCTTTTGGCCTGCCATTTTAAAAATAATACGGTTAAGCTACTGGCTGCTGGAAAGGTATCTCTTCATAAGGCTGGATCACGACGAATCCTTCTCCTTTGAAAGCCATCTGTATACTTTCACCACTTGAACGTCCGATAAATGATTTTAGTGATATATCTGTTTTGAGATCAGGGTTAAGGTTGCCAGACCATGCAACTGTGGCGTTAGGATCGGTAAATACCGGTGTGTCCTTTGTAACTCTGAGTGTGACAGGGTCGTAATGTGTGGTTATGGCAACCATTCCGGTACCTTCGAGCTTTACATTAAAAAGTCCGCCTGCCATTATGCCGGTTACCTTTTTCATAAGCTTGATGTCCCATCCTATGCCTTCCTCGAATGCCAGAAGATCGTTTCCGTTAACGAATATTGCTTCATTATCTAGGTTGATTATGGATATCTTTTTTCCTGCATCTGCAAGATATACTTTACCTTGTCCTTCTGCTTTTGTGAGGCTGATGCCTTCTCCTGTAACAGCTTTCTTCAAAAGTTTGCCGACCCCGTGTTCCAGTACGCCTTCTCTTGTGAATTTCACATTACCAAGGTATGCTACCATTGAACCCCTTTTGGTCCAGACGCGGCCATTAAGGTTCAGTTCGAGCATCCTGTCGCGCTCAAGTTCGAATAAACCTTCTCCTTTGTCCTTCTGTCCTGTTTCAGCTATGAATTCTTCTATTGAATATCTTGGCATTGTATCATGTCCTCTAAAATATAAAATGTAATCAATTTCTAATATTCTTCTCTATGTTTAATAAAGTTTCTTGATGCGTATTTACTGATTAATATTATTATATTTCAAGGGCTTATATATCGACAATCCCAGAACTTGAATATATGATTATTTGGAAAATCGATTGCAGTACTGTCCAAGTGCTTTCCGACAATTGTCGATAAGCTTATATATTAACATTTATGAATACTATATCTGAAGATAATCTAATGGGGACAGTTCGGGCGGACGTAGGTCTGTCAGATCTATTTCTATATTGGATGAGATCTGAAAACAGGAGAAGGCGATGATCGATAGAATAATACCGGTTGATTCGGTAGTGTTTGAGCTGTTCGATCCAATTCCAGCCTGATCTAATCATCTGCTTACAACACGGATGATGCCAGAAAGACCTGGCAAGAGAGTAGAAATATAAATTCATATTAATTTAATTATGTAAATGCGTAGTAGAGCGCATAATTTGCACTAGAATGCAAATCCAAGAGAGGGGATGAACATGCAGTCTATAGTACAGGAAGCACTAAAACACACAGAGAAAGAGAGAGAGTACAGGCAGTCAGTTACAGAAGACGACAAATTCGAAGGCTTCGGTATGCCTAGGATCACCATCGTTGGTTGCGGTGGTGCAGGGAACAACACTATCAATCGCTTATACAATATCGGCATTGAAGGTGCAGAGACTATTGCTATCAATACTGACAAGCAACATCTGGACCATATTCGTGCTGACAAGAAGATCCTCGTCGGTAAGACTCTCACAAGGGGTCTTGGAGCAGGTGGCTATCCTGAGGTTGGCGCCAAGGCTGCAGAACTCGCACGTGGCACTCTTGAAGAGATATTCAAAGAGAGCGATCTTGTTTTCATTACTGCTGGAATGGGCGGAGGAACCGGTACTGGTGTTGCACCAGTTGTTGCAGAGATCGCAAAGGAGCAGGGAGCTATCGTTGTTGGTATGGTATCCAGTCCTTTCAGGGTAGAGCGTGCACGTACCGTCAAGGCTGAAGAAGGTCTCGATGCATTCCGCAGTGCAGCTGACACAGTGATCGTTCTTGATAATAACAGGCTTCTGGACTATGTTCCAAACCTTCCTATAGAGCAGGCATTCTCTGTAATGGACCAGCTTATCGCTGAGACCGTTAAGGGTATTACTGAAACTATCACTCAGCCATCCCTCATCAATCTTGATTACGCTGATATCAGGGCTATCATGGGCTGTGGCGGCGTTGCGGTTATGCTCGTTGGTGACAGCAAGAACCAGGACAAGAGCACTGATGTTGTTCGCACAGCACTTAACCACCCACTTCTCGATGTTGATTACAGAGGCGCTACAGGAAGTCTTGTGCACATCACAGGTGGTCCTGACCTCAGCCTGAAGGAAGCAGAAGAGATCGCAGCATCCCTTACATATGAACTTTCACCAGATGCAAACGTTATCTGGGGAGCACGTATAAGGGACGACTATGAAGGAAAGGTGCGTGTCATGGCTATTATGACAGGTGTTCAGTCCCCACAGGTCCTCGGCTCACAGTTCCAGAGCGGTATGGTCGAGAACGTTGCTACGAACACAAGCTCACACTCAAAGCCAAACTTTACTCGTGCAGAGCGAGGTCGCCGCACAGTTGTCGAACCTATGGGTTCAAAGGCATCCTTTGGCGGTTCAATTATAGATATAATACAGTAATGTCATGCGTTGGTCGGAATGGATATTTCCGATCAACATATACTTTTTTAATCTTCAGTCAAGTTATATGGATATTCTTTTTTACGATGCCGGGAATCTAAATCCATGAAAGTTCTGATCGCGACGGGCAGACTTGCGGAAAGGACCGTAAGGCATTCAGTAGGTGATGATGCTGATGTTCTGGTACTCGATGTTGACGTTGCCGCATTTATAACTCCTCATAGATTGCTGTCTGCTATTAAAGAGCAAAAGGAAAAATATGATGTCATATTAGTCCCGGGGCTTGCATCCGGTGATTTTTCCATGGTGGCAAAAGAGCTTGGATGCAAGGTATTTCTTGGTCCTAAACATGCTTATGATATTGGTAGTGTGCTCAAGTTCGTTGATGAGATCGATCTCTCACTTGAGGTGCCTGCATGTGAACTTCTTTCTGATATCTGGAGGGAACTTGCCCTTGAAACACTTGTGGAACTGGAAAACAATGCAGATATGCTTGCAATGATCGGTGACGTGAAGCTTGGTGGCGGCTCTCGAATGAAGGTCATGGCAGAGATCGTTGATGCAACTGGGTTCGAGGAAGATGCTTTATCTTTAAAAGTTATTGAATTTATCAGAAAGGGTGCGGATATCATTGACCTGGGAGCTTCGCTGACGTCATCTGTCGAAGATGTCAGGAAAGCAGTCCGTGTAGCCCGTAAGGTCTCAACGGTTCCTATTAGCATTGATACTCTGGAATCCGGTTTACTAAAAGCTGCGATGGACGAGGGTGTCGACCTGGTGCTTAGTCTTAATTCCAGTAATATCGATATTGTAGGGAAGGATGTGGCGGAAGCAGGAGTCACTGCGGTGGTAATTCCTGATGCCGGAAACAGCTTTGAAAGCCTTGTTCATAATATTCAGGCCGCAAGGTCTGCTGGCATTGAGAGTATAATTGCCGACCCCGTGCTTGATCCCATCGGACATGGGTTCGTCGATTCGATCGTCAGGTATGCACGTTTTCATGAGGAGTATCCGGAGATCCCGGTCTTCTTCGGTGCGGGCAATGTGACTGAACTAATAGATGCCGATTCTGTTGGTGTGAATGCCACTCTTTGCGGACTTGCAGCAGATGTTGGTTCCTGCATCTTGTTCACACCGGAGTTCAGTGAGAAGACGAGAGGTTCTATTGCTGAGCTTAATACGGGTGCCAGGATGATGGCACTTGCTTTGACGAGGGGCAGTTCTCCGAAGGACCTTGGGCTTGACCTTTTGGTGCTTAAGGAGAAAAGGCGGCGGCCGGATGTTGCTATTCCGGAGGACTCTCTTCCTGCAGAACGGTTTGCAGGTTGGGAACTTGATCCGCTCGGGCCGTTCCGTATTGGGATAGTTTCCGATGAGTGCGGCGGTATGATCGTTGCACAGCATGAGGATGCGTCCATCACGGGCAGAACTGCAAAGGAAGTCATCGAGACGATAATTAAAATGGGTCTTATATCAAAGCTCGACCATGCGGGTTATCTTGGATGTGAAATTCAAAAGGCTGAAATAGCCTTACGCCTTGGTAGGAGTTATTCACAGGACGATGATCTTTGATCTTTAGGTGTTATGATGAAATTGCAAAATTATGATAAGGAACTGATCGTTGAGATTATGGCTGCAAGTTATTTTGCTCAACAGGGCTGGAAATGGATCAACCTGAAACGCGATGCTGGCAAGCTATACAAGATATATGATGAGCTTGTTGACCAGTACAATGCATATCCCTATATGAGCAAAGACTGGTATGTGGAGAACTCAGCTTCAAAAAGTATCCACATGTGCAGTAAATGGGAGGAGCTTAAAACGCTTGTGGATTTCCTCAAAGTTCATTCCGATGATCTTGATTTCCTTGTGAACAACAATGGTAAAAAGATGTTCTGCATAAAAACCACAGATGGCGATATCACTGATTCTCAGAGACGTGCCATCGCAGAGGCAAGGGATCTGAGATGTAATGTCTTTGTCTTCAAAGCTGAGGTTCCTGATGAGATGGACTTTGAAATATTGCAGGTAGGTGGAGGTTACTGATCTCACCTCCTTCTCCTATTTTCATTGGTGACCAAAATGTTTATATTCGAGTTATACATATTTAGATTTGCTTCAAAGTATAACTTTCTACTTCAAACGTAAGGCATTAAATAGTATTTACTCATGTATTTGCTGATTTGTTCCATTATGTTCCGGTTTAGTTAGTTCTTTTTAGCATTAATAAAAGGACGTGAAAAGTTTGTTTAATAACATGGAATCCACTGCACCAGTAGAAGCTGGCGAGACTTACGAAGTGACAATTGAAGATATCGCAAGGGAAGGAGACGGCATCGCAAGAGTAAGCGGTTTTGTAGTCTTTGTACCTAACACCTCCGTCGGTGACGAAGTTTCCATCAAGGTAACAAAAGTAATGCGCAAGTTCGCATTCGGCGAAGTCGCTGAGTAATTTTTCAGTGTTCATATCTGGTGTGAGAGAAAGAGTGATCTTTCTTCATACCATTTACTGACATTCTTTTGATTCTCTTGTAGTTTTGTTCTAATTTTCTTCTTATCATCTTGTTTCGTTGATCTTACTCTATCTGTTCTAATTATTCCCTTATATTTCCTGCTGAAACACATTTATAATATATCGCTACTATAGAACACATTCTCATGATGCCTGAAGAATTATATGATATTATTGTTGTCGGAGCAGGACCTGCAGGTTCAACTGCTGCAGCTTATGCTGCACAGGCAGGTGCATCCGTACTCCTCATTGAAAAGAAAAAGGACCTGGGCGTACCACTTCAATGTGGAGGCTTCCTGCCACATCTTGATACTTTGCAGGAGCTTGTGCCAAATGCACAACTTCCCTATATGCTTGAGGAGATTCCTGCGGAGTGCATTCACACTACAAGCAGTGTACAGCGTTTCATCGCTCCGAATGGATATTCCAAGGAATTTGAAGTGGATGCTGATGCCATCGACAGACGCAGGTTCGACAAATATCTTGCAAAAGAGGCAGGACGCTGCGGTGTGGATATGATGGTAGGCACAAATGTTCTTGAGGTCAATGGTACTTCCGTTAATGTGGATGGTGTTTTTGGAGCACACACAATTGGTGCTAAAGTGCTTATTGGGGCAGACGGTCCAAATTCCATTGTCGGCAGGGCAAAGGGTCTGGTAAGGGATCCCGATCCCATGGGTACCGGTACTGCTTTCGAGTATGAGATAAGTGGTGTGGATATTGACCGCGAAGCCGTTGAGATGTATTTTGGAAAGGATTACGTGCCCGGTGGTTATGCGTGGATAATCTCCCAGGGTGGGGATACTGCGAATATCGGTGTCGGTATAAGGGAAGTATTGTTCAGGAACGGGTTGTCTGCAAGGGATTATCTTGAAAGGTTCATGTATGAGCATCCTATAGCAAGTCCGAAACTTGCCGGTGCTTCCATTGTTTCAGTCGTATCCGGTCTTGTGCCGGTAGGTGGTGCACCCAAAGTAACTGCCACGAAGGATACTCTTGTAGCCGGGGATGCAGCAGGTCACATAATAGCCACCAACGGTGGCGGTATCTCCACTGCAATGGTCGGGGGTAAGATCGCAGGACAGACTGCAGCTGAATTCCTCGATGGTAAATGTGCTTTACAGGATTATGATGAGCGCTGGAGGCGGGAGATGGGACTTGAGATAAAAACGGCGGTCTATGTGCGAAAGCTAATGGATAATCTCATGCGCTCTGATTCTATGATGTCGACTGCCATCAGGATGATCGCCCCTGAGCAGATGAAGGCATTGCAGTGTGGGCAGCTGCCGGATGCTGTGCGTAAAGGTCTCATCAAGATGAACTTTGGGATAAAATGAATTTCCTTTTTGTCTATGGCACTTTGAAAAAAGGACATAAGAACCATCATCTTCTTGATGGGGCATCATTTGTTTCTGAAAATTGTACTGAAGATAAATTTCAGATGCTCGATATGGGTGATTTCCCCTCAGTCGTGAAAGAGAATCCTGTGTCGAGTATAGTTGGTGAGTTGTTCAGTGTTGATGACAGTACATTGTCCGCTATAGATAGATTTGAGGGGAAATGGTTTTGCAGGGAGAAAGTCCTCCTAAAAGACAGTTGTGTTGCATGGATGTATTTTCTATCGGACGATGTGTCCTATGGAGGACGTTCATCTATCGTTTCGGGGATATGGCTAAAGGATAAAGGGGGCAGTTACGAATGATCGAAGAAGAATTCAATGGGGATATTGCAGGTGTTGGAACTCTCTATTACGAAGGACATGACAATCTTTATCTTAACATTACTAACAGATGCAGTGCAAGCTGTATCTTTTGTATCCGTGATATCTCGGATGGCATTTATGGATATGACCTTCGCCTTAAGAAAGAACCATCCATTGATGAGATCCTGGATAAGTTAGGCTCCATTGACCTTGAAAAATACCGTGAGGTCGTTTTCACTGGCTTTGGTGAACCTACTATAAGGTTCGATGTTGTGCTTGAAGTGACTAGCTGGTTAAAAGAACGTGGGATGAAGGTGCGGATCGATACCAACGGACATGCTCAATTGCTTCATCCTGAAAGAAATGTTATCTCTGAGCTTAAGGAAGCTGGTCTTGATGAAGTTTCAGTAAGCCTTAATGCCGAATCGAAAGAAAGATATGACGAACTATGCCAGCCTGCTTTTGAAAATGCCTATGAGGCAATGCTCGAGTTCACAAAAGAAGCAGTAAATGCCGGAATAGAGGCTCGTATGACCGTGGTGGGTTTCAACGATGTCGATATTCTGAAATGTGAAAAGATAGCACATGATATAGGTGCTGCTTTTCACGTAAGATGATATCTTAGTCCTATTTCAGATATACTTGAAAAGGTCATCCCTTTTTTCTTCGTGGAGACGTTTTCTAAGAAGGCCTTTAAGGCTTTTTATATCTCCCTTTTTAGCACTGGTGGGTGCAACGATATAGTTCCACTGTTTCCATGGTGCTGACAAACCGAACTTTTCAACGATAGCATCAAGCCTCTCATCATGTTCCACATCCTTTATGCGGTCCATCTTGTTGACGGCTATGATGGTGTCGAATCCAAGCTCATTGAAAAAGTCGAATATCTCAATGTCGATAGGTATTTCATTCCGGCTTTCCCAGCGTTCAACTACATCGACGAATGAAACGGGATCAGCAACTATCACTGCGATCTTTATCCTGTCAACATTTTTCTCTATGTAGCGGACGATCTGGTCTTTAACAATGTCCTGCTTCCTGTCCTTTACACCGCTCATGAACCCAAAACCGGGTAGGTCTGTTATCAGCATATCGGAAAAAAGGATCTGTGTCGGTTTTAGTGTAACTCCAGGGCGTTTTCCCACCTTTACTTGCTTGCCGGTGAGCTCTCTTATTATGGAAGATTTACCAACGTTCGATCTTCCTGAGATGATTATCTCAAATTTGACTTTATCTAGATTCTGCTCATATTTCATGTCATGCTCCCGCTGTCCAAACTCCTGAAAGGGCTAAATAGGTTTCGTTCAGTGAATTCCAATATCTATCAGAATGAAAGAGCTTCGTTGATTATTTTCAGTGTGGTGTCCACAAGGTCTCTGATCGATCTAATATTTCCATATCTGGGTATATCGGCTTCTATTATCCTATCTTTAGAATTGCTATTGGAAGTGTTCATCTGTGGCCTTGTATCGTCAACATACTCTTCGATGAACTCTACTTCCTCGTCTTCAAAGATATTGATGAGATAATATCTATTTGTTCTTACTGTGCCGGAATAACCCTTTGCATCAGTAAATTCAATGACTGCTGAAGGCACGATCATATTGCCCTGGATCTTGTCAATGTGGACGCTGTATGACAAAGTAGTGGTATTCTCCGGGAAAAGTACAAGGTTTGCCGAGTTCTTGCCTTCAATAAATTTGGAATCGATGATCATCTCATCGTGAACTCTGATATGTGCTGCCCTATCACCTTCGTTCTTGACATTCACCGTAATGTCGAGTACTTCCGGATCAGTTTTATTTCCTTTAACGGTCTTTGTAGCGTTGATGTAAGGGCCATGAACTATCAAGTTGGTCGAATTGCTGTATTGGAAATAGGTTATCCCTTTATTGACAAACCGTATCTCTGTGGGAGGTATGGTATAATTTCCCGGATACAAGGCTTTTACCGAATACTGGATCACTTCCTTTGAGTAAGGGCTAAGGTCCGCAATATGGATATCTTCTATTTCCGGGTCAAGGATAAGGTTCTCTGGAAGGGTTTCATTGATAGAGATATTTTCTATATTGCTACCTCTAAGGTTGTGCAACTGGATGGTGATGTATGCCCGTTCATCAATATTTGCATTCTTTAATTTTGTCTTCGAGACCTGAAGCGTTGCGTTGACCCAGCTGTCAGCTTCGCCCGTTGTAACATTAAAAATTGACACTCCTATCTTTGTGTATGGGGATGATATGTCATTGCCGGTCACCACTTCCAGAGCAGTTATGTTCAACCTTCCATCAATTATCTTGCTGTCAGGTATATTACTATTATTGACCGAGAGCAGAATATTCCATTCTTCTGAACTTTCTGAAAGGACCGTGAGCATGACATAGTCTGTATCAACATCAAATGGCTTCGCCTTTGAAAAATCATTTGCTGTTATCAATGATCCATTCACATCGATACTGTCGCCCCAGTACAATGTATGGTTAACACGTTCTTCCCAGTTCCCATTCTCCTCTGCTGCTATGGGTGCATTCGCTAAGGCCAAGATCAAGATAGCTAGTATAATGCAAATGTATGCTTTCATCATATGACCCTTTTAATTTTTTCTTCTCAGCAGGTATACGCCTGCAATACTGGCGATAGCGAAAAGGGAACCAAATCCGGGTTGAACCTTTTCTTCACTTGTTTGTTCAAGGTTGGCTCCATAATTTCCAGAAGCTGAGTGCGAAGCTGCCCAAGTGTCTGAATTATCTGAACTATCTGAAGTGCCTGATGTGCCTGAAGTTTCAGTATCTACTGTTTCAGGTGGGACCTCTACTGTTATGCTGGGCATGTTCGATATCTTTTCACCTTTGAAACCTTCAATATCGATGAACGTTGCAGTTGCAGGAGGAATTTTAAATATGCCAAGTTCGTTCATTTTCAAGATGTATGTATAACTACTGGATTGGTCTTTACCAAGAACTATGTCGAGGATCGTGTCCCCGCTAATGAATGTTGTACCTTCCGGGAACTGGGTTGAAGTGACCCTTGTGCTGGCATCCCTGTTACCTTCATTCTTCGCCGTAACTGTTACTTTCACTTCATTTTCAGGTCTTATGGTCGACTTGTCCAATGTCTGGGTTATTACGATATCCGGACCGTTGATGGTTACCTGCGGGCCATTTGACTCGTAGGTATACTCTTTGTCATTAGAAGCTACAAATGATGCAGTTGCTTTAGGGGCGGTAAACGTACCTTCTTTAAGTGGTTTCAATGAATATGAAAATACTTCTTTTGTTTCGCCTGGTGCGAATGAGAGGGTCTTTTCAAGGGTTATACTGTCCTTCAATTCAACACCCTCGATGATGGAATCCCTTATGGTGACTGAATTAATATTGTAGTTACCCGAATTGCGGACAGCTACAAGAACGTGTGCAGTTTCATCCATGTAGATCTCTTTTGTCATGGATTTAGTAAGTATGAATTCGACCTTCGGCTCAATTGTAATGGTCTTTGATTCGCTGTCCTCATACAGATCGTTGTTGATGTCTTTGGCTTCAATTATGGCATTTATGTCAATTTCAGTTTTATCCCATGGATGAGGTATTTTGAATTTGACCGTTATGGGTTCGGAAACCTCGCCCTTTTCAAGACTATAAATGTCGTGGTTGAGCTTTCCATCCACGATCTCCAGTCCATCTGGCTCGATAATGAGTTCAATATTCTTGCCCTGTGCAGCTCCTGTGTTCTTTACGGAAAATGTCGCAGTGATCACCTGGTTTGAACTCATGGTCTTCGGATCGTATGTGTCCTTGTCTGTACTGATCGTAATATCAAATTTCGGCAATCCCCTTCTGTAGATCTCTATCGCTGCGGTAGGATCCTCCATATTGCCGGTCCATTCGTCAATGTTCACTTTTACTGCCTTTGCATGGACCCTTATGTCCTGTCCATCTGCCTCATCCCTGTACTCAAGGCTCTGGCCGACCCGTATGAAACTGAAATCTTTAACTTCATTGTTCCTTGTCAGTGAAATATGCACATATCCATCTTTGGTGAAATCTTCCGCTTTTATTATGTACCTATCACTACCTTCTCCATTAGCCATCGTATCTCCCCAGTGCAATGTGGAAGTGGCAGTTGATTTCCATTCAACATCTTCGATAGAGTATGCAGACGCGGTTAATGGGAGCAAGCAAAGGAATATCAATAGTGCAGAGAACACCAGTAAAGATATTGAGCGTAGAGATACAGCTTTCCGGAGCATAGGACACCTTTTTTGAATTGTTGATATTGATCAGGGTATATTTATGATCGGATCATATGACCTCTGATCAACTTTTAAAATGGTCGAATATATTTATGTATTTATTGCTTGGTATTATATATTATTGTATTTTATTTAACTTTATAGTTTAAAGTTATTATAAAACCATAACTTTATAATATAATCATTTTTAGGATGTAGGTGTTTTTCCTGATTCGATTGAAACATGTTTCGTTATACTATAAAGGTCATAAAAGTGATAAGAAACATTTATTTGATAATCAAAAAAAAATTAATAATCTTCAGGCAGCATAATTGTGTACTTGCCAAGCTCGTTTAATGATATGAATATCTGCTGTTTCTTCCCACTGGGCAGTTCAATCTTACCTGAATAAAACGATTCAGGCTTATCCTTGAAACCACTTGAGGCATTCCGTACAATGATGTTAGCCTGATTCAAAAGGTCTAACAGGTTCGGGATATTGATATCATCATCCTGCAAATATCCTTGAGCCATTAGGTTAGTTGTAATGTACCTGATGATACCTTTCTCCCATTCAGGATTGACTTGAATGATATCGAAAAGGATTCCATCTTCAACAGCTTGCTCTGACGTGTAAATATAGACAATTTCACCAAAAATATCATCCATACAATCACATCCTCTGCTGGATTGTCACAACAAAGGTTGATCTGTCAGGTGCGATAACAAGCAAGCCATTATCATTAGACAACATCCCTGCTTCTTCAAATGTCAATACTTCATAGGACAGTATTTCTCCTTCCTCGTCTTCTTCTTCCCAAGTCTTTTCCCATATTGCCTTTTCAAGAAATGTCTTAAAATCAGATTCGGTTGTCATAGTTTATCGCCGAAATAATTTATTCAAGACATTCCGAATGTAAACTTTGGAATATTAATTATAATGAACGACTGCAATGAGTTAGAAGGTGGAGGTAGGCAATGATATTGGTATGTAGGGACGATTAATGTGGATTATCCCTAATAGAAAATTCATTGGTTCAAGTTTCCAATCTTTCCCTAACGTGAGCATTCAGAGTAAAAGGTTTATCACTTGTAGTATTCTGCTTCATGCAATACAAAGTACCCTTAGAGAATCCCATCTTCTTCCTCAACATATCGGAATCATCTCTTTCACCAACATAAATAGGCTTGCTAAATTCAACTGGAATCGTTAGTACAACCATTCAGATGTTATGGTTAATTGTCTACACCATGAATATTTATATTCTTAGTGAGAAACGTATTAGCAGTTAGAAAAAGTGGTGATCAAAATGAACTATAAAATAATTACTGTATTGCTGTTAGCAATGATACTTTTGATAAGTGCACCCACGGTGTCAGCGAAACACAGCTATTTGGAAGATTTCAATCAGCAATATGATACCGGAGATACAAAGCTGGACTCATGTGATACATGCCACGAAGTTCAAGATATTGAATCCATAAATCCTTATGGAGAGGCATATCATCAAAATGGAAAAAATCTAGCTTCTATCGAAGCTCTTGACTCGGATGGAGATGGATTCACCAATCTGGATGAGATTAATGCTCTGACATTCCCGGGAGATGCTAATGATTACTCGATGACTGACTCTGAAACCGTACCGGAAACGACCGACGATGTGACTGAGCCATCAGACGATCCCAGTGAAGAACAGCCAGCTGAAGAATCAAGCGGCGACACAGCAGATGACCAAAAGACACTAGGATTTGAAATGATTTTTGCTGTTGTTGGGGTATTAGCAGTCGTTGGTTTGAAGAAAAGGGGATATATAAAATAATACTGGATTCCATGACCGTTAAGGAGAAGGAGTTTCATTCAGATCCACCTTTCATCCCTCTTTTTCTCAGCTTCCTCAAAGGCTCTGTCTGCTTCTTCCTGCTTTGAGTTGTCAACCATTTCCAGATGATTCATACACTTGTACCTTATATTAGATATAAACTGAGCAGAATCACGTTTGCCTTCTTTCCCAATATAAGTAACAGAATCAGCATGAACATGCTTCCTTTCAAGAATCTCAGTATCACCAAATTTAGCTTCTGGATGATCTATCTGGTCGATATTCCTTGTTCCCTCAATGAGCAGTAAAAGAAGTTTTTCCCTTTTTTCAGAAAGCTATATTGTGGCACTTAATGAGGATCTCATCGAGACTCCTCTATAAAGTCCAGTATTGACACTAATAATTCATTCAGTTGTTTTTCAGGCTGAACGGGCTGAATCGCATAATTGTGTCCTTCTCTTAAATACTATAGCTATTGGTGTTGATTTTTTTAAAAAATTTTTCATTTGCATATAAACTAAAGCCTTTGGAAATTCTCATGTCTTTGGAATATCCAACATTCCTAGCTATTTCTTATGGGCATTTCCATTTCCAATATCAGTCGAGTTTCCAAAGCAAATTATGCTATATATTATTCTGATCTATTCTATATTATTACAAGGAATCATTGTTAAAAGGAGTGATGTAATATGTCTGAGGAAAAGAAATCGGGTGTAGACTGGAAGCACGCAGAGCAATGTGCTAAGGTTGTCTGTGAAACCGGTGAGCTTGAACGATCGATCGATTGGAAGCAGGGATTGGCTATTGCTATTGGTGTACCTTTATTGATCTTGCCTTCGATTGGCTATTTTGCCAGCTATTTATGGTCATTTGCTATTATTGTATGGGGTCTCTCTGTATTCCAGGGATTTATGCAGAACCTCGCTTATGGTGAACTCGCAACTACATTCCCTAATGCATCCGGTCTGCCTGGATTTGCACAGAATGTTTTCAAGTCACCTGATCACAAAGGAAAGTACGACAAGGGTAAATTGATCGGTGGATTCAGTGCATGGAGCTACTGGTTCGCATGGAACCCTGTACTTGCTATCTTCGCAATTCTTATTGGTTTTTATCTTCACAGTTTGTTCCCTTCACTTGCAGCAACTTTCTCCCAGTACCAGCTTTCAATGATAGCAGGTGTTGTGATATTTGGTGGTCTTATTCTTGTGAACTACCGTGGACTTTCGAGTGGTGCTGTTGTAGGTTATATCCTCGCGGCTTTCTCACTTATCCCAATGGCAATTATTACACTGGCACCTTATGTGACCGGTGATTTCGTAATGACTAACATCACCAGTACATGGTTACCAACTGACTGGGTATGGGATCTCTCACACATACTGATCTTGCTTGGTATCTTTGCAATGGCTCAGTGGAGTGCTTGTGCATGGGAAACTGCAGCTATCTATGGTCCGGAATATAAGAATCCTGGTACCGATGTACCAAAGGCATTGTTCTCCTGTGGTGCTATCTGTCTGGTAGCTTTCATCCTTGTACAGATGACCATTACTGGTGTACTGGGAATCGATGGTATTGCAGCTGCACCAATTGACCCAATGCTTCCGCTTGCACAGGCAGCGCTCGGTGACTTCGGTTCAACAATTGCTATTGTCATGCTCATTGCAGCAATGGTATTGATCATCCAGACTGCATACCTTGGTGCATCAAGGGCAATGCACTCAATGGCAACTGAAGGAAATCTTCCTAAAGTATTTGCAAAGACAAATGCACATGGTACTCCGGTCCTTGCAATGGTCGTTATCGGTATCTTCAACCTTATACTGATTTCAATGGGCACTCCTACAGCTATCCTTGCTGCATCAGCTATTGGATATGTTTGTGCTAACGGTATCAGTCTCTTCGCATATGTTAAGGCAAAATCAAGCCCACACCTTTTGGGTCTCGACAGGCCATTCAAGGCACCAGCAGGATGGAAGAACGTTGCATTGATGTTTGGTCTTTTCAACCTCCCACTCTGTCTGATCGGTGTGATCTACCTTAACACCATTGAAGGAAGCTGGTTCTCAACGGTTGTCGGTATTTGTGTACTCGGTCTGTACATCCCAATGTGGTTCTACTCACAGCACGAGGCACATGTTGACAAGATGGCTGCTGTAAGCATAAGTATGGTATCAGAAACTTCAAAGAAGAAGTGATATGAAACAACTCCTCTATCTGTTGAAAAGTCCCCGGATCTCTCCGGGGAATGCTACCTTTTTAGATGAAAAACTGGAATTCTGATCAGTAATATGACAATGTCCGTAATGAGTGACGGTATGCATTACAGTATGGCATGAATGGAAGCATATTGGGATATGGGTACGAGATTAGTCATTTTTGGGATGATCTGGATGTTACTATGAAAAGTAAAAAAATAGTTGTTGTTGAAGTTGAATCGATCGTTGGTATGATGATCAAGTTGAAGCTTGAGAAGATGGGTTACTCTGTAACTGGTTTTGCTTCAAGTGGCAAAGACGCTATTTCTATGGTAGATGCATTCCATCCTGATCTTATACTTATGGATATAAGGTTAAAGGGTGGGATGGATGGCATCGAAACCGCTATGAAGATCCGTGAGTCATATAATATTCCCATTATCTTCCTCACAGCAGATTCTTCTAGGGAAACGCGTGAGAGGGCAAGTCTGGTAGGTCATCAGTTTTACCTCACGAAGCCATTTATGGATGAAGATCTGGGGTATGTTGTTCATTCTGTGCTTTACAACTCCGTGGATAGGGCAGGGGAAGTCAACGAAACGAAGTCTATATTATGCAAAACATGATGGTTTCAAGATTAGATTGCATAAATACGGGATGCAATTAAGTATGGATTGATGTATAAAATGCAAAGGCAATCCTTCGGAATATCTATGAACTTGAAAATCAGATAAAGGCTATTGCTGCTGAAGTGAGT
>JAIORJ010000080.1 GCA_021108185.1 Methanococcoides sp.
GATACTGATCTGCTGAGAAAGAAAATCATTGAAATGCCTTATACTGAATGGAAGAAGGTGGGGTTTCTAAGGGTACGTTGCATTATATGAAGCAGAATGCTAGGAGTGATAAGCCGTTTACCTTGAATTCTCATGTAAGGGAAAGGGTGGAAAACTGGAATAATGAAGTTTCTGTTAATGGATAATTCATATGTGAATTGTGAAATTTACAACTCAAATTTACATGTAAAATATGGTTTTACAGGCATCACACTTAATTTGTGAAAATCGGGACTACAGGCGTTGAAATATATTTAACAACTTCTTTATGTTGCTGAAGGGGTAATTCTGATCTGTTAAGGAAGAAATCATTTACATGTCCTACAACTAATGGAAGGAGATGGGATTCTTGAAAGGTACTTTGCATTACATGAAGCAAAATAATAAAGAGTGAAGAAGAACTATACAACAGAATCAATCAGTATCGAAAGGAGCAAAGAACTGCTGCACTAACTACATATGATGTTCAGCCCTTCATAGAAACTCAATCATGTGACCTGCATCCCGATATAGTTTTGAAAATCATCATATTGGGAAATGTATGTTCATGGGGGACATATGATACAGCCTGCCTTCATTTTGAGGAACATATACATGCTTTCCGGCATTTTCAAGTATTTAATATATGAATAAACTCTTTTCGGAAAATTTTTAAAGTTCAGTTTTTTAATAACTCTAAAATTTTCTCATGTGGAATATTAGGGCTGTAATGATTATTCCAACCATCCATTCCTTCAGAACAAAACATTGCATTTAAAACCGCTTCTTCTGTAGCTTCAACTGTTGCCTCATAGAGCTTATTTGTCAAACTATCTCCAACCATCTCTAAAGACGTAATTTTTTTTCGTGAATGCTCATATCTGCTTATATGATTACCTGTACTAAATGAAATTATTATTTCCCCACTAGTCGTTCTTGCATGTGAGCCGACTCTTGCAAGACCTAAAGCAGCTCTTCGTGATAATCTATTCAACTGACTTGATAACATTGGAGCATCAGTTGCAACAACTACAATTATAGAGCCGTCACATTTAGTTCTTCTAGTTTCTTTAGGACAAATTTCATCTAAATCTTTGCCAACAACTTTGCCATTAATAGTTAAATTCCTCATAATGCCAAAGTTTGATAATACTAATACCCCCACGGTATACCCCCCGTCATTCTTTGGCAAACACCTTGAAGAAGTACCAATCCCTCCTGCAAAATCAAAACTAGTCATTCCCGTCCCTGCACCAACAGAACCTTGCAGTACTGCCCCAACTTTTGCTGAGTTAATAGCTTTTTTAACATCAGTACTAGTTATAGACCTAATTCTTGTGTCATTCAAAAAAGAGTCATTAGCTTCACCAACTACAGGAATTATTACGCTTCTATCTCCGTGCAACTTTGGATATTTTTCAAGCATATATTCAATAAGTCCATCATGAACTCTCCCGACAGACATGGTATTAGTTAGCATAATTGGAGTTTCTAGCCATTCCCATTCTAATACTTGTGTCATACCTGCCATTTCACCTATACCATTTAAAACAAAACCACCAGCCATTAATCTTGTTTCATAGACATCTTTTGCCGGTATTATAGCAGTTACGCCTGATCTTATTTTGGTTTTTTCCCCTGTTTCAGGTATTACAACATCATTCATATGTGTTGAATGCCCCACCATAACTCCTTTTACATCAGTTATTGCATTAAACTCACCTGTTTTATAATGCCCAGTGATTATTCCTTCTTCTCTTAATGTTTTGTTCTGTTTATTTTTTAATTTCTCTTGCTTTTTAGAGTTTCTAATAATTCCTTTTAGATTGGTTCTTTTTATAGCTGAATGAATAATATTATTTATTACATCTTTATATTCCAAACCTACATTCTTTGCCCCTAACATTAAAGAAGCCTTTGGATGAAGTGAAGGAAGCGGATTCATTTCAATAAAATAAGGAATATTATCTTTGCTGAGTCTTATATCTGCTCTTGCAAAGTCATTATAATTCATCAACTTAAAAATTCTTTTACAGTCCTCGATTATTTTTTCTTCTACATCTTTGGGTAAATCTGTAGGAATAGATGATTTAACGCAATTATTGTATTCACCACGTTTTATCGTATAGTCATAGATATTATATTTATAATTTATTTTTTCTATATCAAAAGTATTTTCTACTATGCCTAATGCAAGTTCAGGAAAATATTCAAGCATCGGAACAGTAATTTCACGTCCTTCAATATATTCTTCAACAATAACTCCAGCAGGATATTTATTCAGCAATTCACTAACTTTTTCACAACATTCTTCAAAATTAAGAGCGATTGAATCTTGAGTTATTCCTTTACTTGAACCTTCAAAGTTAGGCTTTATTATTACTGGATAATTTAAATTATTTTTTACTGAATCATTATTTTTCACAAAAAAACCGTTGGAAACTTTTATATCATGTGACTTTAAAACTTCTTTAGTTAAGTGCTTATCTAAGTTTAAAAACAATAAAGAACAATTACTTCCTGTATATGGAATTCCTAAATTTTTAAATAAACTAGGATAAAATGCTTCACGAGATTCTCCGACAGAACCTTCAGCAAGATTGAAAATCAAATCTGGCTCAGAAAGTTTTATTT
The DNA here is from genome assembly GCA_021108185.1 of Methanococcoides sp. GTDB lineage: Archaea > Halobacteriota > Methanosarcinia > Methanosarcinales > Methanosarcinaceae > Methanococcoides. Next base: position 2,653 of record JAIORJ010000080.1, read on the forward strand.
TTTCTATTACTTCATCTACTTCACCTGAAACTTCAACAAGACTTGTTTTATAACCAAGTTCTTTTATTGCCTTTTCGACTCTTAGAACATCTTCTTTTGATAAAAATTCAGCATTTTCTTCATTTTTATCTTTTCGTAAATTATAAGCAACTAATATTTTCATAATTCAACCCCCAATTATTTTTTGCTGCTATAGTTTAAAAAGCTACGCCTGTAAAATGAATTGGATAGTTAGTTATTTGTCTATTTGTACAGTAAATACAAACTTGAACTTTTAAATTTATTAGTTACACAAAAATATAGGGGCTTTTTTAAGTCTACTATACACAAGGTTGTGCATATAACTCACACCACCCGTACACTTTTTTGCTGTTAGCTATATCCTCGATTTCATGTGCGGGAGGTAAGATTCGAGCCGATTTGGGTCAAAAAATTCTAAGAGTTGTATTTTTAGACACCATATATTATCAAAAAATAAATTGAGGGCTATGAATCAGACCGTCAAAAAAACCATCCAAATTCCCCATTCTTCACCCATACAGAACACAGTCAGCCTTGACATAAATAACAGAAACCCCATCAACGGCAAGTCTGTCCTTCACAAGCTCTTCAAGTTCCTTTATCCTGCTACCAGCAAGCTCCGGATCATTGAACTCAAAGACAGTGACATCATCACAGAGCGCTTTTACAGCTTCCGTAAGGTCAGGTGTGGATTGTCCGCCTGTCATTGCTGCTGTCCTGTTGTCCAGCACCATAACGAGTACGTCACGTTTGGCCTCGACAGCATTTATCAGGCCTACGATGCCGGAATGTGACAGTCCGAAGTCACCTATGACAGCAACGGACTTTTTATCGAAACCTGCAGCTGTGGAAATAGCAGCACCAAGTGCAAATCCGACATCAACGGCTTCAAGGGGTGCAGGGGCACTGCGTATGGAGCAGCCCATATCACCTGCTATGAAAATATCCAGATCATGAAGCATTCTGTAGACCGGCAGGAAAAGACAGTCCTCGCACAAAGAACGTGAACCTCTTCCCCCAATGGTCTCAATAAAAGTATATTTAGTTACCTTATCTTTATCGATGTTCTCGATCGCAAAACCGATCTGCTCTTTTTCAATGCGACCATATGGGAGATGCCCGCTCATTTTTCCCAGTACGTTCTCACAGATACTGATGTGGGATTCGATAAAGGCTTCACTTTCCTCAATAACAAGAACTTTTTCATGGTCGGATATGAAATCTCTTAATTTCCTAACAGGAAGCGGAGATACAACATTAAGTGAAAGATGCGAAACCTCAAGCTGTCTTTCGGACAATAGCTCATCTACAAGCAAAGAGGGATAGCCAGAAGAAATTATGCCGGTCTTGCCTGCTTTAACATATCGTGTCAGAGAAGTGTTCTCTGCTTCATCCACAAGCAATGGCTGTACATTTATGTGAAAATGCTGGTGTTTGCCACGCATTGTCAGCTTCCAGACAGACCTGTCAAATGTAGCTTCTGTCTTCTTAATGTCCTCGGATCTTGTGACAGGACCTGTGGCTTTTTCCAGACGATCCGTTATCCTGACTATAACAGGGATCTTTGTACTTTCGGATAGTTCGAATGCTCTGATAAGTGACCTGTATGTAGCATCCGGGTTCGACGGGTCGAACACCGCGACCTCTGCCACCTCACCGTACCATCGTGAATCCTGCTCGTTCTGGGATGCTCTGACCCCCGGATCATCGCCTGCTATTATTACAAGTCCTGCGCCGATCGTATGTGTGACAGAGGTTATGAGAGGGTCGGAAAGGACATTCATGCCGACGTGTTTTGTGATGGTCAGTGCCCTTCTGCCTGAAACGGAAGCACCGAGTGCGGTCTCCAGTGCGGCCTTCTCATTGGTCATCCACAGAGTGGTGACGTCAGCGGGACTGTTCTTTTCAAAATGTTCTATCACGGCAGTGGTGGGAAACCCGGCAACTGCCGTTATCATCTTTACACCACAGTCCATGGCTGCAGCATAAAGGGCTTCAAGTCCCGTGACCTCCACAGGTCCATTTTGACCCTCACGAGCGTTCATAACTTAGCTTCCAGATCGATTGATTCATCAGGACGGGCAAACCATGCAAGAGATGCCAATGCACCTATCACACCATTGCCATCGAGCCAGATATCAACACCATTCTTGCGTGCATGTTCCATTGCAATATCCTTGGTCAGTTCACCGCTGCGACACATAGTACTGTATTCTTCCATATGGGATGCCTCGAATGAGGAAAGTACCACCATACCGGTCTCATCGGACACACTGTATTTGAGCAGTGCGTTTTTCATGTCCTCAAGGAGCTCTTGCTTCGCTTCCTCGCTTACACAACCAAATTCAAGCACTGTGGATACGCAGTTCTGTGTTTTAGCCGAGACCGGGAACAATTGAACAAGGGAATGGGAAAGATAGACGGATTCATTGCTATTGAGTGCCGTAGCAATGTTGTGTGTCATTGACCACGTAGCTCCCTCTTCTTTCGTATCGGTATCATCTATCCCGATTAGTACACGCTGCCGTCTTGGAACGACTATGGTCCCTTTGGCAGCCTTTCCGCCACCTGAGTCACCCACATCATAGCGTAGCACTCCCTGTGCAAATGCCCTGCATTTCGTGGCACCCACGCCTCCGCCTCCAAGACCTGCATAGGTGATGGATACCTCATCCCCGTCAACCACAACCGATTCGATCCCGGCAGCAGCCACTGATGGCTTAAGTGTAAGATCGCAAACATCAGCTTTCACGAGGTAGCGACTCATGTTACCCACTGCACGTGCCTTCTGTACAAGGGGTGACCGGGCATAATGGAAGCGTGACCATGCAGCACCACTATAGCAATTCGTATGCTCGATGATCTCTGCATACTCGTTATTTTCATCACAGACCACATAGATTCCCCTGTAGGGGATCGTGTAAGGATCTGTAAGTTCTACTTCTTTCATCTGATTGAATGAATTATGGGTAATGGTTTAAAGCTTTTGTTAAAAGCTCATCATAAGTGGTAAAAAATAATTCAGCCATCAGTTTATGTAGCCTTCCTCTTTCAAACTGACATACCTTCCGTCCCCGATGATCACATGGTCCAGGACACTGATGCCAAGGATCTTCCCGCCTTCAACGAGCTTTTCCGTTACTGCTATGTCCTCCCTGCTTGGCGCGGGATCGCCGGAAGGGTGATTATGTGTTAGTATGACTGACGCTGAAGATTCCATGAGAGCTGATTTGAACACTTCACGCGGATGCACGATATTTGCGTTCAGGCTGCCAATGGAGATCACCTCTTCCTTGATGATATTGTTCTTCGTATCAAGATAAAGGGCTGTAAGATGTTCTTTTTTCAATTCGCGATGTCTGGGATAGAGCAGAGAATATACATCGTTTGCCGAGCGTATCTTCCTTTTAGGATCATCTGTGAAGATCTCCAGCTTTCTCGCCAGTTCAAAGACCGCTGCTATCTGGGTAGCTTTGGCAGGACCGATACCTCTTATCTTTGTGAGCTGGGTGATGTTCGCCTGGCTCAATTGTTTCAGATTGTATTCCGAGAGGATACGACTGGACATACTGACCACGTTCTCGTCCTTTGAACCAGTACGAAGAATCACGGAAAGCAATTCCGCATTGGAAAGAAAACCGGGACCATGTTTCAACAAGCGCTCTCTTGGCCGATCTTCCGATGGCATGTCATGTATTCGTACCTGATAACCACACATGTAACAGAGTAATATTCTTTAGTGATATAAAGCAATCGAAATTTAAGTTTAGGTTTTATATTTTTAGAAAGAATAAACTTTTGTTACCCGTTCACCGTACTTATATATATTATTCAGGAATAGGAATGGGCATGAAAGTCATTTCAGTCATAGGTTACAAGAACACAGGGAAAACGACCTTCGTTACTCGAATGGTAAAGGAACTTTCAGAACTTGGTCGTGTGGGAACGGTCAAACTGATGCTTGACCATCGTCTTGATGACCCGAATACTGATACCGGCAAACATTTTGATTCCGGTGCCGACATGGTCACTGCCGTCACGGACAGGGAACTGGTGACCATTAGCCGTACTCCTTCTTTTGAAAAAGCACTGGATGAGCTTGCTGATGCAGGAATGGATTTTGCCATCGTTGAAGGTGCAAAGGACAGTGATGTTGCAAAGGTCGTTCTCGGGGATATGGATGAGGACGTTTCTAATGTTATTGCAAGACTTCCTGAAAAAACCGAGTGGGACCTTAAAGATATCGTTTCAATGCTAATGGAACAACCGGACCACGTTACGCTCAATTCCCTTATAGAAAAGGTCAGAGCAAATCCCAACATAGTAAAAGCGGGTGGAATTGGTACTTTTATCGGAATCGTAAGGGTGGATAACGAGGATTACGAGACCAAAATGCTCGAATTCGAGAAGTATGATAAGGTCGCAGATGCCAGCATCCAAAAGATACGTGAAGAAATGATGCAACAGGATGGCATCATCGATGTTCTCATTCATCATAAAGCCGGAAGGATAATGCCACTTGAAGATATCGTATATATCGTGATAGCAGCAGGCCACCGCCAGCAACTGTTCGCAGCCCTCAGTGAGACACTGGAACGGGTAAAATCAGAAGTACCCATATGGAAAAAAGAGATAACCATCGATGGTAATTTCTGGGTCCATGATCATGCCTGAAACTATCTGAATATCGAATATAAAAATATGAAAATGATGTCTGGTCATTGAACCACACATCATTTCAATTGCTATTCTCAAGAAGCACTTTCAAGATCTATTGGTATGCTGAACCCAAATTTACTTCCTTTTCCAATTTCACTTTCGACCCAAACCTTACCATTGTGTATTTCCACAAACTTTTTCACAATATTGAGACCCAAACCAATGCCCCCGTGTTTCCGAGTAGTTGATGAGTCAGCTTGGAAAAATTTATCAAACAATTTGATCTGATCAGTTGGTGAAATTCCAGATCCTGTATCTTTTACAAAAAAGCACATTGAATCCCCACATTTCTTTGTTTCGATCGTAACATGACCACCATTGGGTGTGAATTTAATGGCATTGTGCACAAGGTTATAGATTATATGCTTGAATTTAAACTTGTCAGCTTTTAGGATAGTATTATCAAGATCGATTTGATGGGTCAAAATGATATCCTTTTCCAATGCAAAGGACATCATGGAAATTTCAACTTCATCAATGATATTAGCTATTAAGAATTTTGTTGGTCTGAATTCCATAACTCCGGATTCGATCTTTGAAGTGGTAATGATCTCATTGAAGATCTCTAGCAAATGTTTGCCATTAAACAATATATTTTTGACATATTTTGCCTTTTTTTCATCCAGGCCTTCGGATCTTTTAAGCAAAACATTTGAGAAGCCTATTATCGAATTCAAAGGTGTCCTTATCTCATGACTCATGTTCATTATAAATTCAGATTTGGATTTATTCGAATCCTCTGCCAGTATTTTTGCTTGTAGCATTGCATCCTGCGCCTTAACAGTTTCAGTTATATCAGAGATAATTCCATTCAATGAAAGCGGTTTTCCCTGTTGGTCCTTGTCCCAACTTAATTTTGCTTTTACCCACCGTATATTCCCGTCTTTATTTATGATACGGTATTCAAAAGTCCCATCTTCTAATTTTGTTTGCAACTCTTTAGTTTTTGCAATTACCCAGTCCATATCTTCAGAATAAAGCGTGTTCTGCCATAATACAGGGTCATTTAACCACTCTTCTACAGTATAACCGTAAATTTGTTCGATGGCTGGATTTACATAGGTTACTACAAGTGTGTCAGGATCAAGACAGAAGATTATATCATTTATGCTTTCGGAAAGGCGATGATATTTTTCTTCAGAGATCTGCAAAGCATTCTCGATCTGCTTCCGGTCGGTTAGATCCCTGATAATTGCCATATCTGCGGGCCTGCCTTCGTACTCTATAACAGATGCGTTTATTTCCACGAGAACATTTCCGCCATCCTTTGAGATGATATCTACCTCATAATAATTCGGAATTTGGTCCCCACAGATTCTTTTTTCATACCTCTCCTTTACAAGACCTCTATCCTTGGGAGAAACAAATTCAATGAAAGACTTTCCGATTATTTCTTCAATTGAGTATCCGGAAATATCCGACATTTTTTTGTTCGCATATTTAAGTACATAATCTTGAATAATGATGATCCCATCATTTCCTTTTTCCACAAGATTCGAATATTTCTCTTCACTCTTCCTCAATGTAATTTCTGCCCGCTTGCGTTCGAGTGCAGAACCTATGATTGGAGCTATCATATAAAGGGAGATCACATCTTCTTCTTTACAGCCTCCGACGCCCAGAACACTGTCAATTCCAATAAAACCGTCAAGTTCATTATTGATGTACAAGGGCAAAACTATCACAGATTTAATATCTTGTGCCATAAGCAGCTTTTTTTCTGCCGATGCTTCCGGTGGCATAGCTGAAACGTCTTCAATGTGGATCAATTCACCATTATGGAGTTTGCCCATCCACCATGGATATAGGTCGAGGGATACATCTTGCAGATTTTCTATTTGTGGTTCCACTCCAGCCACACAAAACTCATGTGTATTATCTGCACGAGTTCCATTATCGTGAAACTGAAAAATATAGCTTCTATGATTTTCACATAAGTTGCAAAGTTCCTCAAGAGCATAATTAATGCTATCATCCATGTCTTTGTTGGAAATGAACTTCGATGAAATGGATGCGATCGTTTTTTCGATCTCAAGTTTCCTTTCAAGGGATCGATTTGTACGTTTGATCTCTGATATATCGTCCAGGACCAATGAGACCTTTGGACCATTTTTGTCCGGGATCAGGATCGTAGAAATAAAATAATTAACTTTTATGGGCTGGTCATTGGTTACTATTTCCAATTCACCTTCCCTTTTGTAAATGTTCTTACCGGTTTTGAAAGTATGCATTAAAGAGTTTCGTATGACACATTTTGAGCATTCCCTGTTTTTTCCACAGCCATCCCTTTTGAAGGAATTTATACATTTAAGTGCTTCACCAACAAGAAATCCAAAACTATCCTTTTTTTCATTTCCTAATGCAATGGTAGCGGTTTTATTGATGTTTTCAATATTACCTTCATGGCCCACAAGGATCATGATCAAAGGAATATCATCAAAGATTGATTTTAAGATTTCCAGAGTTATGATCGATCCATCCAGGGATCGATAAGATCCTTCAGTAGCCAGATCATTCCGAATATTCTCGTTTTCAACCATATTAGTTTGCCCCTGTAATCCCCATGTACAATATTAAATCTATCTATATATACTTCTCCATTATTTATAGTATTATGAAATAAAAATAGATATATTATATAAAGCAAATGTAAGAGATGGAAGGGGCTTTTCAAGGTCATAACTACAACGACCTCTGCTGAAGCTGCAATGAGAAGAGTACTAATTATCAAAATAGTAGTCTCATATTTTATATTCATTTTAATAAAAATTCTTACCTTTTGCTAACATCAATACATTTTCTAATATATTTATAATCCTACATAAATTTTATAAAACGATCTACGAAACATTAATGTATGTCCTATGTTAACCTGTGACATATTTTAATATACATTAAAAATGGTGATAATTATGTTAGGAATAGATGACCCTTATATCTGGATGGCTTATGTACTTTGCATCATAAGTGCCCTGGGTTGTATAGTATATGGTTTATTAAAATGGAATGAAGAAGAGCAGGAGGAACTTTAATGGCAGTTAGCACACCCTTGCTTGGAGTGATCGTACTTATTTATCTTATGATAATCTTCTACCTTGGATTACTGGGATACAAAAAAACGAAAGAAATAGACGACTACATGGTAGCCGGAAGAAGTATTCATCCCTACATTCTTGCACTTTCCTATGGTGCGACCTTTATTAGTACCTCTGCGATAATTGGTTTTGGCGGAGCTGCCGGAGCTTTGGGGATGGGTCTTCTCTGGCTGGCAGTGATGAACATCGTCGTAGGTATATTCATTGCTTTTGTTGTATTCGGAAAACGTACAAGGCGTATGGGTGCCCGCCTTAATGCCGTGACATTTCCGGAGTTTTTAGGCAAGCGATTCCAGTCGCGCTTCATACAGGGATTCTCAGGAGCCATCATTGGTATTTTCATGCCCCTTTATGCAGGTATTGTCCTGATAGGAGGAGCACGTTTTCTCGAAACAACACTTGGTGTCAATTATGATATTGCAGTGCTCATACTGGCGATCATAGTAGCTGCTTACGTAATTACTGGTGGACTGATAGCTGTCATGTACACTGATGCATTGCAGGGTGCTTTTATGTTCATTGGAATGATCGTACTGCTTGTGCTTACATACATAAAGCTTGGTGGTGTAACGGCAGCACACGAAGCCCTTTCAGGAATGAACGGGCTTGTACCTGAGTCACTTGTTGCCGGAGGACATTTGGGATGGACAACCATGCCAGCGTTCGGATCACCAATCTGGTGGACATTGATATCCACACTTGTCCTTGGTGTAGGTATAGGTGTGCTAGCGCAGCCACAGCTTGCTGTCAGGTACATGACCGTTGAGAATGACAGGGCATTGAGCCGTGCTGTGCTTGTGGGTGGACCATTCATCCTGATGATGACCGGTGTGGCTTTTACGGTAGGTGCACTTTCAAACGTATATTTCCAGAAAACACAGGGAATTATTGCAATTGTAGCAGCTAAGGGAAATACCGACCTTATAATTCCGGAGTACATCAACAGTGCCATGCCAGAACTGTTCGTGGTCCTGTTCATGCTGACACTTCTTGCAGCTGCAATGTCAACGTTGAGCTCACAGTTCCATACAATGGGAACAGCCATCGGACATGACTTCTATCGTGAATTCATCAAGAAAGGAGATGTCGGGCAGACAGTGAACATAACAAGGCTTGGGATCGCTTTGACCATTATTACAAGTGTGATCCTTGCATACATACTGCCCATAAGCATCATCGCAAGGGCAACTGCTATTTTCTTCGGTCTCTGTGCAGCGGCTTTCCTACCCATGTACGTAGGTGCATTGTTCTGGAAGAGGATGACAAGGGAAGGTGCGATTGCAAGTCTTCTGGTGGGTACAGCAGGAAGCCTGTTCTGGCTGACATTCATACATTCAAAGGAAGCAGTACCTCTTGGCATATGCAAAGCCCTTTTCGGAGTGGATACCTTGCTTACGGGCACTTGGACAGTTGTAGACCCCATAATAGTGGCAACTCCAATTGCAATGATCGTTGCCGTTGGTGTAAGCCTTGTTACACCACCACCATCAGCTGAGCATCTAAAAGACTGTTATGGGAAATGAACTTTGAAGAATTCTTAGTGGATGACACCATCCACTTCTTTTTTTGTTTATAAATGGAAATTTTGTAAGGGATAGTTCCATTAATATGATCTTTTAAGATCAGATCCATCCGAATAAGAAACATTCAAGGAACCAAAAAAGCAAAGCTATTGTCAATATGAGAAATATCTGCCAGACCTCAACCTTCAAGGATATCTGATTGCCCCCGCTAAAAATGGTTTTGTTGATGTAACAGGATTCTTATTGCCGATTCCTACTTATAAATATAACGCTTATGGAGATCAACCAAGATATTATAAGATATTTTATATTATCATAAATGAAAATGTTGTGAAAACCTTTGTTGATGATAGAGTGTTTTAGCATTGGGACTTGAATTGTCGATAGGTTTTTTAAGAATTAGGATTCTATGAACTTCCAGCAACTAAGGGATGAACTAAAATGAGCTACAAAGTAGGTATTATGGGTGCTACTGGTGCAGTAGGCAGGGAAATCATAGAAGTACTACACGATAGGAACTTTCCTGTGGAAGAACTAAGGCTTTTTGCATCAGAGAGAAGTGCAGGCAAGACAATAGATACTCCTTTTGGAGCTATTACTATTGAAAATGCTGATATGGCAGATTATTCACAACTGAATATTGCATTTTTTGCGATAAGCGGTGACTGGAGCAAGGAAAATGCAGATAAGGCAACAAGTGCCGGCTGCTATGTTATCGATAACAGCAGTGCTTTCAGATACGATGATGAGGTTCCGTTGGTGGTACCCGAGATAAATGCCGATGCAATCGGAGATTCTAAGCTTATTGCCAACCCGAACTGCACAACTGCCATTGCAGCGATCCCCTTATACGCACTTCATAAGGAATATGGGTTGAAGAAGGTCATAATCAGCACATATCAGGCTACCAGCGGGGCTGGAGCAGCCGGCATGAGCGAATTGACCGAAGAAACGAAGAACTATCTTGAAGGTAAAGAGGTTAAGAACAAGGTCTTTACATATCCTATCGCTTTCAATACGATACCCCATATTGACAGTTTCCAGGAAAACGATTACACCCGTGAGGAAATGAAGGTAGTCTGGGAGACAAGGAAGATCTTCTCAGAACCGGATATCCCTATCAGCTGTACCTGTGTAAGGATACCGACCATGAGAGTGCATGGTGAGAGCATTGTCATAGAGACAAAAAGACCGATCGATCCGGTTGATGCAAAGAAATTATTAGGACAGGTCGAAGGTGTTGAATTAAAGGACGATATTGAGAACAATATCTATCCAATGCCATTGAACGCTACTAAAAAGTATGATGTGGAAGTTGGCAGAATAAGACAGAACCTTGTATTTGGAGACCACGGGCTTGAGTTCTTTGTCTGCGGTGACCAGATCCTTAAGGGAGCAGCCTTGAATGCTGTTCAAATTGCTGAAAAGCTCTAATATAAAAATACTATTTATATAAAAATGATTGAAGGTCGTCTGTGACTTTCATCCATTTACTTTTTTGATCTTTAAGCCAACTATCCCTCAGTTGACATTGCAATGGTATATGATCGAGAGGCAAAAGTCATATGACGAAGTTCTAGAGGGGATAGATAGATTATTTCATAATTGAAATTTTGACTTTTGCCTATGTTCAATTTGTTTACATGGAATATAAATGTATTCTTGATGAGCATTTTATTATAATCCTGCAAAACCTTAATACCGAAGCCCTCAACATTTTAGAAATATGTTGAATATTTTTAATAATATTAGCATAGTAGGTGCGCACATTGTCGCATATCTGGAAATAATATTAATAAAATGTAGATGAATCTAAAAAATATATAATTAAAAATATGCGAATGATACGCCTTCTTTTAATGTATTGACTAAATTAGATAAATATTATTTAATAGAATACTAAATAATTATATATTATCATAAAATATTAGGTAATTTTAAACACAATGTTTGAGATGTCCTTGCGATTTATAATAAAGCTTATATATATCATTGTGCATCCATTCCAAAATCATAGCTATATGCTGTGATACATAAGGATTTAAATATAATAATCGCATATCTTAAATTGGGTACTTAATGTGCTTTATATATAATTGGTACGGTGATGGACATGATTAGCACTGGTGGAAAGCTATTAGATGACTCTAGCGAAGAGATTATCGATTCGTTGAAGAGTTTGGGAATGACGCGCAACCTTGCGACTACTGTAGCCTATCTTTCGAATGTGAGCGAATCCTCATCTCAAGAAATAGAGATGAAGACTGGACTCCGTCAACCGGAAGTTAGTGTTGCAATGAGGTCAATGCGCGAGCACGATTGGATTTCGATCCATAATGAAAAGGTTACAGGTAAAGGTAGACCTACGAAGATCTACACTTTGAAAACACCTTTCAAGGATATTGTAAAACATTATGAGTCAAAGATCCGAGAAGAGAACGATGCAAGAATGCGTATAATCGATAAATTAAAGGATCTTGCAAAATAAAGGATATCCAATATAAGGATATCCAACTTTTATTTAAACCATTCCTTTTTGACTAGATCTTATTGATCGGCTTTGTTTTTAACCGCCGGATATCGCTTTTAAGATAGTGACCGTGCCTTCGACAACTATATCGTCGATAGGGACAGCTTTTCCATCATTTAATAAAATAACAAGTTCCTGATTGATATCCATAATATTCAGAAGGTCCTCATACGTAGAATCATCAGGAACGTTTATTATCTGTCCATCCGGGTTATCAGGAAAGATCTTGACTTTAATTGTTGTGCTCAATCTAGTACTTCACCACCCTCTCCCTTGAGATCGTCGAGGTTTTCGTGTATCAATTTATCATCAAAAAGCTCAACCTTTTTTACGCCTTTACGTTCAGAATCACGTTTGTTAAATTTAGACATACATTTCACCTCAGTAAATAAGTTGTATCGTATAGTAATTAATCTTTTCTAACCCCTTAACCCATCGAACTACTTTTAGTACTAATTAGAATGAGGCACTTGCAAGTAATCTTTAAATTATATTAGACCCGAACTGACAACTATGTTCGACACATTGATCTTCGACGCAGATGGCGTCCTTGTGAACTCTATGCCATTTCATGCTGATGCATGGATACAGACCTTCTCTGAAGTTGGCATCGATGTGGTCAGGCAGGAGATCTATGATATTGAAGGTTCAAACTTCGTAGGAGTTATCAAGCTTATTTTTAAAAAGGCAGGAAGAGAAACAAGTCCTGAACTGATAGAAAAATTACGTATGAGAAAGCGTGAACTTTTCTTCCAATATGAAAAGGTAACTGCTTTCGAGGGCATGTATGATTTCCTAAAAGAAAAAAAGGACAAGTACAATTTGGCTGTTGTTTCAGGTTCAGACCGACCTATAATCGATAAAATGTTCAATAAGCTCTATCCTGACATATTCGACCTGCTTATCACAGGCGCTGACGTCACCCATGGAAAGCCTCACCCTGAACCTTATCTTAAGGCTGTGGACAATTTTGGTGTAGAGAAAAAGAAATGTCTTGTTATCGAGAATGCGCCACTGGGAGTAGAATCCGCAAAGAACGCAGGCCTTTATTGCGTTGCTGTTTCAACTCATGTTGACCCTAAAAAACTTGAAAAGGCAGATAAGGTTTTTAATGATCACAGCGAACTTCTGGAATTCCTAAGAGAATTGGATCTCAAAAAATAATGAAAAGGTGGTGTGGATATCACACCAGCCTTATAGTTTCAAGGTTTGTAAGTGCCCGGGTCTCCAGACGATATTTTTTATGCAATGAACTTGCAAGATCGATGCATGAGCGTTCATCACCATGCTCAGTGAAAACACGTTCTGGTTGTGGTTTCATCTTCTTGAAGTATTCCATCAACTGTTTTCGATCGGAGTGACCGGAGAAACCATCAACTACCTCGACGCCCATATTCATCTTTACAACCTCAGTTCCGTTCTTGGATGAAACTGGGATCTCCTTCCAGCCTTTCTGTATACGTCTTCCAAGGGTACCATCTGCCTGATAACCGACAAAAACAAGCGTGTTGTTAGGGTCAGGTGCAAACGCCTTGAAATACTCCATAACCGGTCCTGCGTTCATCATACCTGAGGTAGAGAGGATAACGCATGGGTGTGGGTCTTCTATGATCTTCTTTCTAAGCTCGTGCGAATCGACCGGTTTGAAGCATTCTGCAAGGAATGGGTTCTGGCCTTTCTGGAATATGAGCTTCCTTAGGTTGTTGTTCAAATATTCCGGATAGGTCGCATGAATAGCTGTTGCTTCCCAGATCATACCATCGAGATAGACAGGAATATCATCAATGATCCCTCTCCTGATAGCATCTTCAAGAACGATCATAACCTCTTGACTTCTTCCTACTGCAAAAGCAGGAATAAGCACGATACCTTTGTTATCGAGGGTATTTTTTATGATCTGCTGAAGGTTCTTTTCGGCTTCCTTTAATGAGGGCTGTACTGCAGAGGAAGCACCGTATGTAGATTCGGTTATTACGGTCTCTACACGCGGGAACTTGTTCACTGCAGGATCGAAAAGCCTGGTAGGACCATATTTGTAATCACCAGTGACAACTACGTTATGTAATCCGTCACCGATATGGAAATGTGATATTGCAGAACCGATAATGTGTCCTGCATTATGGAAGGTCAGCTTGACATCAGGAGCAATATCTGTAACTTCTTCAAAATCAAGTGTAATAGTATGTTTGAGTGCATCACGCACATTTGTGGATTCGTACGGGGTCTTCTTACCATCCTTTGCAGCAACATCAATGAAATCAAGCTGCAGAAGTGTCATTATATCCCTTGTAGGGGATGTGCAATAGATAGGACCTTCGTATCCGTACTTGTAAAGCAGCGGAACAAGTCCCTGATGGTCAAGGTGCGCATGTGTAATCACAACAGCATCTATCTGGTTAAGTGGCTGAACTTCCGGCAGATAGAGGTATGGTGTCATATTATCATCAGAACCAACGTTCACACCACAATCGATCATTATCTTGGATTCCGGCGTTGATAATAGGAAACAACTTCTACCAACCTCTTTACATCCACCAAGGGAGGTCACCCTGACCCAGTGGTCCTTGGAAGTACATTCCCTGTGAATGTTACGACCTACAGACTTGAGTATTTCCTTCCTGTCCTTATGATTGGTACGCATGAACTCTCTGATGTTCTTCACGGTCCTTGATTTAATTGGAGGTGTACGAACCACTTTAGGAGTCCAACCGATCTTTTTCGTGATCTCACGAAGGGTCTCACCATGCTTACCTATTACCAAACCCGGTTTTTCCGCTTCGATAACAACTTCCCCCACATCAGGGTCAAAATGAAAATTAGATAGAACAGCATCCTTTGGAACGGTATCCTTTATCTTCCCAATAGCTTCTTCGGGAGATACCAATACTTTAGGATCCGGACGAACAACGATCCTTGTACGGAGGGTTTTCGCGAGAGTCCTTACGATCTGGCCATTGTCTGCAAAGTTCTTTGGATCCTCAGTATAAACAACGAGTTGCGGTCCTTCAAATTCAACACTGGTTATAGTTGTGTTGTCCGGGACCTTTTCTTCAATTTTCTTTTTCAGATCCGCTAATACGTCTTCTATTGCCATTAAACAGCCTTCCTATTTCAAAAAAGTTAAAAAAATATTATAGTATATTAAAAAAGTGTGTGAATTGGACCATAATCCAAAAGAGAATGGTCCTTTTAAAATCAGTTCAATAGTTCACGCTTTTTCATAACCTCTTCAGGGTTCAGTCTTTCATACTTGTCCTTTGTGATCACAACAACATCAATGTTTTCGCCTGATGCTGAATCTCTCTTCATAGCATTGTGAAGAGCACGGATAGCAAGATCAACACCTTCCACTACGGTCATATCCTCAGTGTAACGGTCTTCAAGAACACCGTAAGCCATTGGAGAACCGGAACCTGTTGAAACTGCCCTTGTCTCCTCGATATTGCCTCCGAGAGCATCGAGAGAATAGATAGCAGGACCGTTCTTATCAACCCCGCCAATAAGCAACTGGACCATAAGTGGATAATATCTCTGACCGCTAAGCATATTCGAAAGAAGGGTGGTAATGCCTTTGATAGTTACCGATTCCTGCCTGCGCATCTTAAAAAGCTTGGATTCCACACTTATAATACGTACAATCTGCTGAGCATCACCTACAGAACCCGCAGTTGTCATTCCAACCAGATCATCTATTTGATAGATCTTCTTTGCGGTCTTACTTGCAATAAAGTGACCCATGGTTGCCCTCTGTTCAGTAGCAAGAACTACACCGTCTGTGCAGACTATACCTACAGTAGTTGTACCTTTTAAATGCTTATCATTATCCATTAATTATACCTCATAGCAAAAAACGAGAAAATCAATAGGTAAAAATGTGTTTTGCTTCCCGCAATACAAACCCTCTTTAGGGTTTTTATTATATAACTGTTTCCACCCATATACACAGTACTACATAAGATCAATAAGAACCAAGCTCATCAGCAAGAGCCTGCACCCTTTGGATAGCTTCCTCGACTATACCCCTGTCACGCATTCGCTGAATACACCTTTCGAGCGGAACACGCTCATCACCCATTACAAGATTGTCCGCATGGGCTACGATCTTCTCTTCGGTGCTTATTGGAAGGTGATCAACTTCCGGAAGGCCCATGGCTTTTGCTTCCTCAGAAGTTATGCCTGCACCGATATGATTTCTTATGATATGGATGATATGAGGGTCAAGACCAAGCTCTTCCCCAATTGAAGCACCTTCAATAGCATGCCTTATGTCATGTGTGCGTGACCTTCCGAGATCATGCAGAAGAGCACCCACTTCAACAAGCTGGACATCGACCTTATGCCCTTTTTTCTGAAAATCGCGTGCAATGTTTACAGCAATCTCTGATACGACCTGACAATGCCGAATAACGTTGTCTGCACAACCTTCATCTTTAAGCAGTTTTAGTGCATCAGAAGCTGATAGCATCTTTAGCTGCTCGCTTCAAGCGCATCGAGCCTATCACGCAGCTTTTTAACCGTGTCCGAATTGTCTTCGAACATCATGTCCTCACCGCAAACCGGACACATGAACTCACACTTGCTGGCTTCTTTGAACTCGAACCTTACACAACCTTCCGGACATGCGTAGAATACACTATCTACCTCAAAATTATATCTCATTTCAAGGTTCTTGACAATCCTTTTCTTTTCCTTCACCAAATGTGATTCAATATCACTAAGATCCAACTGCCAGAGATAAGTAAGCCATCCACTGCTGGAATCCCTTTCCCTCCTGCAAACGGCAAGGTTGTTCTCGTTCATAATGAAAAGGGTCCTTCTGACGATATTGAGCATTACACCAGAGGCTTCAGCGATCTGTTCATCGGTGACCTCACCTTCCGGCATATTCTCTATCATCTCTATCCCCTCTTCACCTATCAATTGCATTAGATAGCCCCGGACGACTGGATCATTTGAATCTGTCACTAATATCACCTTGTAAATAAGATAGCATGAATAGATAAATATGTTAAGATTAGGTTTCTTAGGTATTTTGTTATTTATAGCTAATCCACGAAAACACAGATAAGTGTTTTTTTAGCCTATTATCGCATTTTAATATTATCTGGCAGCTTCGTAACAGAATCCAACTTTATTTAATTTATAGTCTGATTATTTGCCATTAAAGCTTGATAGCATAAGCATTTCACTTAAATATATCCTTTAAAATACTATGCATCTCGAGTGTATTTCCCATGACATCTTCACGCGTACCACCACTGCAAAGAATAGAGGTCAGAGGATCATCAGGGAGGGCATCATACCCCATAGTGGGAATATCAGCAGTAGACATGTCCTTTATCTTTTCACACATCTGCTCATTGATGCTAACTGCGCGATCAGCATACATGACTGCCCTTATTGCATATTTTAGAATATCAGGCGTACCTGTGGGAAGGATGCCATCGAAAGATTTGACATGCATATCAAAAAGATTAATACCGGTCGCCATTTCCACAGAATCAAGACTTCCCTGGAACCTTGCATTCAGCTCTATAACGAACGGACCTTTATCCGTTAGCAAAAAATCTACTCCGTTCGACCCAACAAGTCCAAAGTTCTCTGCAAGCTTTTCCGAGATCTCATACATCTGACCGGTATAAGGTGTCCTGTAAGGTGTGATATTCCCGCAATATGAGAACGGCAGACTGGAAAGCCAGGGTACGCCTATGAGCTGCTCATTGGCTGCAAGAGGAACTGAGTTCGTCCCATTGGCAATAAGCGAAACACTTGCAGGAAATCCAGAAAGGAATTCCTGCACCATAATATCAGCAAGTTCTAATGTAGGATCCATAAGAGGTAATTCTTCAAGAGCTGTGTTCAATTCCGATTCGTTCTGAACTACCCTATTCAACCTTCCCCCACCTGCACATTTTGGCTTGACCATTAAAGGATATCCAATATCTTCTGCTTCATCGACAATACCGGAGACCGGATGCGGTATCCCCATAGACTCCATCTCTTTTGCAAAGGAAGATTTGTCAGATACCTGTTTCATAACAGCAGGAGCATTGTTCAATATCCTGCAGGAAAGACCGGAAAGGTCAAGTTCTTCAAAACCTGACCCCAGAACAATAGCATCAGGAAAGGCATCGAAACTATCGATAAGTTCGATAATGACCTCCCTATCGATATTTTTTATGTCGATACCCTCACATGTTAGAAGTGCTCTGGAATCGACTGTATTCTCCTGAAGGTCCTTATCACAGAATGCATCGATGGCATAGACATTATAACCTGCCTTGGATGCTGAACAAGCAATATTTCGGCTGCTATATCCGATAATAAGCACATTCTCCAGAAACGGACACCACCTTAGAGTTTATGTTCGCTATCCTCAGGCAATGCGAAAAGCCCTTGCTCAGTGCTTATTACAGGAATCTCACTGCCTGCGGAAGATGAAAAGAACATTGGTTTTTTCAATGTGACCGTAAGATATGTAGTTGGGTCAAGTACCATAATATCATCACCCTCAACAGCTACAAGGACCGCAGCCACCGCATCTTTACGGTTAGCGATAAGTTTAGCTCCTTTCAGATTATCCGTTTCGATCAGGAATCGTGAACCTGTTGACAGAGAGACACCTTTTGTGTTCTTACCGGAGTTCTTGATCTCTATAACATCGCCCTTAAAGAGGATGATATCACCAGACATGAATTCCGGCAACCTCATCGCATAGGTCATTCTGTATATGTCCTTGCCTTCCTTGTGACTATGCAAAGTAGCTGATTCTGTAAAACTGCCACCAAGCTCATTGGAGATGTTCTTACATATGTGCCGGCATGCATTGCAAGAACCAAGATAGAGATCGGTACCATCCTTTGAATCGCTGCTGTTGGTTATAAAGGCAAGTCTATCCCCCTTCTTCCATAGCTTTTCTACCATCAAAGCAGAGATCATCTTGCAGGAATCGATCTCTTCTGCGGTTGGGAGTCTGTTGGTCGCCCTGATCTGTAAAATACCTTCAAAATAACCGCCTGCCATGCGACTACATCGGTCACATGCTCCACGTATCACACGCACTTCGGCCCTAAGGTCCTGATGGAGTGATTCACCTTCCACCATGGCATCGACCTCTACCCTTACCTTGTAAAAATGAGGGGTCATCTGGTGGGGGTTGACACATATCTCGACATCATCAGCTTCGTTGTGTATCAAAAGTGCATCTTCCACAGTCCTGATGACTATCTCATCCAGGTCACCCACATCCCTCCATTTGTTCCTGTCGAATCGTGCTCCACATTTGGCACAGGTATTTGCATGAAGAACAAGTGGAAGCTCAGCTAAAGTAAATGTTTTTAAAAAGCATTCCCTACAAGTGTTCTTGTAGAGTTTTTCCGTTTTCGCCCCACATTTTGGGCATAAGATCTGACTCATCAAAGGTCTGAATGGTCAGTAGTTGGATATTAGTCTTTTGTACACTAAGTGATTGCAGGTCGAGTACATTAACTTGAGATAATTACTTTAAAAAAAGAATTTGGATATTAAATATAACATCCACACTTACCTTTTGAATTTTGTTAATCCAGAGAACTTCTGCTTTAACTTCTGTGTGAACAATGGTCGCAAGTTCCAGAGAAGCTTCTTGTTCGCCTTGAAAAGTGCTGATATGAAATCTATCAGGTCCATCTCCTTGAAATCGACGTCCTTTATAGACCCTGCAAGTGAATCAAGGTCTTCATCCGACAGACTGAAAAAAGTCTCCTTAACGATAAGATTATTGGCAATTTCATTACCGAACGAACCACGCCAGCGTCTCTCGTATTCCTGAAGCATTTTTTCAGACACATCGTTCTGAGCAATAGCCTCAGCTGCAACCTCACCGGCATACATCCCAGCATCCATTGCATTGCTAATGCCACCACCGGTAAAAGGATCAGATTGCCTTGCAGCATCCCCGACAAGCATCAGACCGCTGGCGATGGTCTTTTCGATGGGACCACTTGCAGGAACTGCACCTGCCACCTGTTCTAAGATAGCACCGTTCGGATAGTTAGTCTCAACGAACTCGGTCAGGTATTCAATGGGCTTCTTCTTTCCGGCACGACTGCCAAGAATACCAATACCCACATTTGCCATGTTATTTCCTTTAGGGAACAGCCAGACATATCCACCAGGTGCCACTTTGTTGCCCATGTAAAAATGACAGGAACTTTGGTCAATATCAATTCCACTAACAAGGAACTGAGCACATGTTTCAATATGAGATGGTTTTAATGATGTATCAATACCTGCCCATCTGCCAACCTTGGATTCCACACCATCGGCACCAATGACAAGCTTAGAACGAATTGAATAGGTCTTGCCAAGATGCATCATCTCAACACCACAAACAGTTTCGCCCTCGATGATAAGACCGGTAACCCTTGCCTTTACCATGATATCCACACCTGCTTCACCACTCAGTTCCACAAGAGTACGGTCAAATATCTTCCGGTCCAGGACATAACCAACCTCAGATCCAGCATCTTCCTCAGCCATTGTTAGGGTTGTACCGTTGGGTGAAATTATCTTGGCACTACTAACCTCACCACACAGCCACTTCTCATCCGGTTCAATGTGCTGTCTCAACCTTTTTTTACCAACACCTTCAGCACATCTTACAGGTTCCCCTATCTCTTGCCGTTTCTCGAGCATAAGGACAGAGAGTCCTTTTTTAGCAGCGGTTGTCGCTGCGATCGAACCTGCGGGGCCGGCACCTACAACTATTAGATCATATTGGTCTTTCATTATTCATCCTAAAAAGGTCAATTAATTGCATTCAAGCTTCGATAAGATAGATCCTGTTTCGATATTCAAATCGAATAAAGCTAACCAGCGGTGATTACAATCGGGTTATTTTATTTAAGAATATTGTACACACATCGTTATGTCATGCACAGGCTTCAAAAGAAAATAGAATGAACTTTGAGTATCCTCAAAACATTGTAGCTATTTGATCTTTTGTCTGCAAACATAACCGATTTCGCTAGTTAGGGAGTTGCTTATCCAAATTAAATGAGTTGGAGTTAAAATCCGATTTCGAAGGGATTCGTGGATTCGAATCCCTACCCTCGTATAAATTGACGGGGTAATAGGTAAGGATGAAAAATGCCACTCTTAGAAATTTTAATCAAATGAGTGCTAAATATAAAGATGTCTTGAAAATATGAAATGTAACTTTTAATCTATATTTCTAATAATATGAGTATTAATTTCTTAAAACGGTTTATCGAAACATATTAAATCAATCCCTAGACGCATTAGTTTCATTTAGATAATTTTTATTCCAAACGATTCTAGAATTATCTTTAATTTCAGCCGTTCCTCCAGAGATATCAATTTGTTTAATCTTATTCAACCGTTTTCTTTCTATTGTACAGATCAATTCAGGGATTAAGCCTGAATTTATTAGTTTTCTTATTCGAAAATCTTCTGAAAAAACAGATATTCTTATGTAACCAACACGCAAATAACGTGAAATATCGGTTTTGCTTGTATCTTTTCTTGCTTTTTTAATTACCTTCTTTACAATCAAGTCATGATTCGCTCTTATTAGATCATCAAGTGGTAAACTTTGGTTTGATTTTACAACCACTGCCCCTCTTATAATACTATTAAATCCATTTCTGTGAATATTTGAGTCTCTAACATTTATTGACAAAGAATTTATAGAATCCATTAGTTCTTCTTTTTTTAGAGGATAGTAAATTCTAAAGATTGAAATAAAAGTTGAAAGTTTGAAATAAATACGAGGTAATTTTATTTTTGGGGAAAAAAATATACAATTATCTTCAAGAAGACTTCAACAATCAGCCATTTTAATATTATTTTGAATTCTTAATTTTTTAAGTTTATCTCCACTAAATACAGCCCATCCTAAGAAAGAATATTTCGATTCAAGCCTAAAAAAATATCTATCATAACTCGGAGCGTATCTTTCAGCTAAAAAAGCTGAACGGAAAGTATTAAAATTTAGTTTTAAGGGATCAAGAAAAGTATTCTGGGTATAAATCATTAATTGACTTCTATTATCAAGGGTTTCTGATTCAAAACACCTTTTTATTTCCCAACCTGGAGCATTCACTTCAGCTTTTAATTCTTCTGTAATTATGGATAGAGGTATTTTTATATCATATTTTTCTAAAAGTTCTAGATTAGTAAAGTAAAATAAACGATAGCCTAGTGATAAACCGTTACAAATATCAAGCATTTCATCAAAAAAATCAACTATTTTTTTTGTGTTAATCTCTATTATATTATTTTTATCCTTATAGATAGTAATATTTGGAGGTTTGTAGATAATTCCACCATGGGCTATAGCATTTCTTATTGTATTATCATAAGGGTTTGTTAAGTAGCTATATTCAGTGTTTTTTAATTCTGCAACTCTCTGGAATACATCAAACCCCTCCAGTTTTGCTCCTCTTTTAATTCTTTGATAGCAACTGAAAGGATATATTAGGTTTGTGTATGTTGCTTCTGTTAATTTCAAATAAGACGGGTGAAAATACATATCCAAAAATGATAGTAATTCATAGCTATCAGAAGTTATTTTTGTGTCATGGAAATTTAATGAGTTTATATCTTTTAGTGATTCGAATGACAACGAAGAAAAGTCGTTAAATTTTATGAGAATTGAAATAAGGTTTTCAACATCTTCATTTTTAAGTTTTTCAAGAAAATGATAAATACTCCAACAAGCTCTCTTGCAATAAAACTTTTCGGGAGTCTGCTCAATATATTTTAAGATTGATAAATATTCTTCATGCCTACATTTTTTCAAAATTGGAATTTCGGAATTGATTTTCTTTAACCTAAAATTATGTAGCTCGTTGGTTAAAGGATTTTTCTCTAATTCATTTTGTATATTAATTTGCACTTCATCAGACATTTGAGTTTGATAATATATTTTACTATATTTAAAATTTTTTGTATTTTTTGCTTTAAGTTCAGCCTTCTACCCGTCCGATATAATCATTCGTTTCCAATCGAATCATCCCACATCTCCAACCTCACCCTTACATGAGCATTCAGGCTAAATGGCTTATCGATTTCAGCATTCTGCTTCATATAATGCAATGTACCCTTAGAGAACCCCATCTTCGTCCATTCGGTATAAGGCATGTCAATAATCTTCTTCCTCAACAGAACCGAATCATCTCTTTCACCCACATAAACAGGTTTAATAAACTCAATCGTTTTCCTCTTCCCTACAAGTTGATGGCTTAACTCCCTAGCCTTGAGTATAAGAACTATTTCCTACAGCTTCCAAGGACTTAGTATTTAGAAGCAACCGGATATAAAAACAAAAAAGGTTAAAATGGTTCGAATTTAATGGCATCCGTTTAGGGATGCCAAATTCCTTTTTATTCGAACATCATTTCAAGTCCTTCTTGAATATGTGGATGCATCAAACCAGTGTAGCCGTGAGTTGTGCTATCAATAGCTGCAAATGACTTAGGTTCTTCTGCGTTTTCAAATGTGATCTGTGCAGAATCATAAGGAATCACACTGTCATTAATTGAATGCAGCATCACAAAAGGACGTGGTGATATCTCCGTAAGATAATTGTCCGGGTCTATAGACCTGAAGAATTCATAAGCCAGCTTATCTGTTACCTGAGCAGGATCAATTGCAGAGGAATCATATCCGGATGTACTTATAGCAACAACTCCGGAAAAGGACTCATCAATTGCTGTGGCAATAATAGCGAATCTGCCACCGTTGCTTGAACCCAGCATTGCTATTTTTGATGCATCTATCTCCGGCTGATCCCTCAGTACATCAGAAGCTTTCAGGGCATCGTAGACCATGAGGTATTGTACCGGCTCAACGCCGGTCTTGAACATCTCAACATCCGACTCGAGATCAATTGCCCCAAGATCACGCTGGTCTATGATAATAGAGGCATAGCCCATATCAGCGAGTATTACCGAGAGACCATGTTCATTCTCTTTTGTGACGCCAGCACCCGGCAGGACAACTATAGCCGGAATCTGTGACTCAGTTGTTGTTCTTGGAATTGTCAAAAGCGAAGGAACGGTTCTGCTTCTGCTCGTATACTCGATTGTACTGACAGTGTAGTTAGAATTAGAGTCATCGATATCAATAACTGAATATTGGATAGCATCACGTTCTGGATACGAAAGTAAGCCATCTTCTGTAACTGACCACGTCTCGTCCTGGTTAAACATTATCCCGAAAAGACCTGAGAGGATCAAAAGGATACCAATGACCAAAACTATGTTATTGCTCTTCAGGATCCTTTTCATTTTCAAAGCGTCTTTATTCTTCGATCTGTTCTTAGCCATGGCTAAAGGAACAGTGCTGAAATAAAAAAAGATTTCCGTGTCAAACATGACACGGAGGATATAGATCGAATTATTTCTGCGGTGGCCAGTTCAGTTCCATCCAGCCAGGCAACCTGCCTGAATCTGCCGGACCGATCATTACCCCTGCACCAGTCTCGTCTTCCACATCGCCCTGCAGACGTGCTGCAAGTCCCGGAAGCACAATGACCTTATGGGTAAGTTTTTCCATATCAAAGCCTGCATCATCAAGTCCTTTCTTGATCTTTGCGGCTGTAAGCTGTCCTCCTGCCACAGCAGCCTCTACACCGATACCATCAGTGTCGATAGCTGTGAGGTAACAGTCTACACCATTAGATGAAAGGTCACTCTCAACTGTGTAGTATGTGAGTGCGAAGTTGGTTGTTACAAGCAATGGTGAATCCGCTGTTGGTGAACCTATCTCATAGACCGCAGGATCGACCGTAACAGGCTTCCTTGGGTCAGTGTACATAGTATCACGTATATGCAACTGTGGCATCAGTGCGTAAGGCTCGATGCTGTGCATGATCATGATGTCACCGTACTTGATAGTGAATATGGAAGCTACAACGGTTTCCCAGTATGATGCGCTTACCTCGTCATCATGTGCCATCCACGCTGTGAATGGAACTGCCATGATCGGGAATGCGATATCACGGTCACCATTGATGCCTGCTCTTCTGATCTTTAGGAAATTGTTGAGGGTCGTCTTAAGACCTTTTCCTGTTGGGAATGTTCCCGGATCGAGTACAACATCTTCAATTCCGTTGTCTGCGAAGGTCTTTGCCATTGACTTTAGAAGATCAAGGTCATTTGGTGCAAAGACAGTTACAGGGACATTGAATTCCTGTGCCAGAGCTGCGACTTCCTGCCAGTTATCCTTGTTCGCTGCATAAAGAAGCGGCCTCTTTTCAGCTGCGACCTCAAGGCCTGCCCTTAGGACAGCAGGTTCGAACGAGCAGAGGACCATTGGGAAGTCAGTGGTCTCCATTACCTTCTTTACGGTCGCTGCGAACTTTTCAGGGTCATTTGAGACACTGCGGACAGCGATCATGTCAAGGGTGAGGTAATCACCGACATAGAACTTCTTGAAGTCCTGTATCTTGTTCACTCTCTCGACAAGGTCAGCCTCTTCCATGGTGTCCCAGACATCATAGGCAAGAGCTGTCTTGTTGAAGAAAGTAAGCTTATGACGGTGCAATACATCGTCTCCACCGATACTGATGGCGTTATCTCCGACACCGATGACAACTTCCCTGATCTCAGGAGCAAGAAGAGTTACAAGTTCATCATATTTCTTCTTGTATTTTTTTTCCTCAATAAGAGGGATACAATCAGTTGCCTGCAGTGATCTGTCGATAAGATGGGAAGCAAATGCCATGCATGATGTTTCACCACACTGACCACAGTTAGTTCCAGGAAGGAACTTGTATGCTTCGAGGGGGCTGTTTATTTTCATTTATCACACCTCCGCTCCGATCCACTTAGTGATATCGATCTCTTCAGCCTCAATTGAGCCATAGAGTGTTTGTGTTATTTCCTTGAGCACCTGAACTGATGTCGGGTGCATCATCATGAACATATCGTTGCCTGCAAGTGAGAGGGTCAGACCTGTGATAATCTCCCAAATAGGACCTCTGTACTCACGTGGACCCCAGTCGGAATCCTGTTTGAGTGGAGACTCTTTCATCCATGACTCACGTGCACCCCATGCATTGGTAGTACCAGAAGACATTGGGAATGTAAGTTCATCATCGCCCATAAGACCTGCAAGTCGAATACGTTCCATGTTAGTGTATGCGTAATCAAGTCCATAACCAAGCGCTGCTGTGGTCGGGTCCATGACAATGCTATCCCTTGGGACATTACACTGTTTCATGAGCTTTCTGTTAAGTTCTTTTTGTGCATTGATCTCAAGTTGGGTCCATGAAAGTACTGCGTGACCGTGGTCAGTAGCAGCTTTTGCAACCCTTTCATAATCAAGGTTTAGACTTGCAGATGCTAAGAGAACACGTTCTCCTTCCGCAACTTCAGCCGCCCTTTCGAGAACTTCAGGATCTTTCTTTGGATTGCCTGAACCACCAATTACAATAGGTACTTTTACTGCCTGAAGAACATCCTCTACGACCTTTGCAGCTTCCCTTGCTGGAGTATCGTTGATGAGAGGATCAGTTGAGACAAGGTGTATAGTTACCATATCTGCATTGAAGTCCTTTACGACCTTCTTTGCCCAGTCAGCTGGATCGTTGATGACATCACCATAGTTCTCTTTGACAGATTTTGCCATACCTATTGGCATGTCAAAAACATCCATTGTAACATAATTACGGTGTGGCATTTCTGCATCGAAGTAATAAGGAAGTGCATTTTCTCCACCGAGAGTGACAGTGTTCTTGCGGGAACCGCCATCTGCTGATGTTGCACCAAGGGTAACTTCCTGAATAGGTGTTGCCCATTCGCTCATCTTTGAGACATCGAACTTTGTAGGAAGGAGTTCTGGAATTCTTGATGCACCTGCAACAGGTGCCTGCTGTGGAACTCCACCCATTGCTGATGCGAAAAGCTGGTCAACAGGGTATCCCAACATTCGTGCAATATTAGCAACATGCATTGATATCTGAGCAGCTTCGTGCCCAAGTGCATAGGCCATTGCAGGATTTAATCCGCCGCCTCCGGAAATATCGAGCTCGATGTCACCTTCAATTGTCACTCCTTCGAGTGACTGGACATCGAGGTCTTTAAGAATATCAGTAAGACCTGATAATTTCATCTTGTTTGACATATGAATTCACCATTTTACTTTGTGAAATAATGACAGTAATTAAAGGCCGAGTTTCTTTGCTATTTTATCAACTTCCTGAACAGCAACGGAAGTATCAGGAAGATCGAAAAGAGGAAGCCCTTTAAGGTCCCTTTCCGCAATAACGCTGTCAACAGGAACCGTTCCTATCAGTTCAAGGTTCAGTTCATCTGCTGTTCTCTCGATCTCGGCCCTATTTGCATCTGTGACCTTGTTCGCAACAACAACTATGTTCTTGACATTGGTATCGAGCTCTTCAGTAAGATCCCTTATACGTTCTGCTGTGCGTAACCCACGTCTTGAACCGTCTGTAACTACAATGAGGTCATCGACATCGCGGATCATCTTACGGCTAAAATGCTCAAGTCCGGCTTCGGTATCAAGGATAACTACATCGTAGTTCTTTACGAGCCTGTCCATGATGCCACGAAGCAGATTGTTCACATAGCAGTAGCAACCGGATCCTTCAGGACGACCCATTACAATAAGATCGTACTTTGGCATCTCCTCCAGAACTTCATAGAGCTTGGATTCGAAAATGGATTCCTTGTTGATATCAGGAGGGAGATTGTCCCTCTCATCCTGCATGAACTGTTTCATGTCACCAACAGTCTTCGCTACCTCACATCCAAGCGTCTCCGGCAGATTTGTATCCGGGTCGGCGTCAATAGCAAGGACGACCTTGTTAGTTTTTGTAAGATGGCGGATGAGAAGAGTGGTTATAGCAGTCTTCCCGGTTCCACCTTTACCTGTTATTGCGATAACTTTTGTCACAGAAAACCTCGCTTACTCCTTTTTCTGGATGATCACTTTCTCAATGCTTACTTTTGCATTCTTAAGAATGATCTTAATGCCACCAGTATCGGATGAAGCTGGCATCATCATTGGCATACCCTGCATTGGCATTCCCTGCATCATTGGAGGTGCCGCAAACGCTGGTGTCTCTTGGACTTCTTCTTCAGCTTCAGGCTCTTCCTCAACTTCCTCTTCCCATCTCTGAACGATAGGATGATCCTTTTCGGTCAGGAAGTTCTTAAGGGAATCAAGGTCTGCAGCATCTTCTTCGGTTGCAACCTTTTCTGCGATATCAGCTGGAATATCAGCCAACACCCGGTCTTTCAGATGCTTTGGCATCCATACGACACGGTCCCAGCCACCATCGGACTGGATGAACTTTGGAGATCTGAAATAATTGATACCAATACCCAGGAAACCAACTACCTGCTTTCCGCCACCGGTCTGACCTGCCATTGTAGAGAATGGAAGACCGTTAGGTGCAACACCTGCATAATCCCTGTCAACCCATCCAATACCATCTACTTCTGGTATGTAGAAACCTACTACCTCGAAACAGCCACAGGATGTGTGTGGGTAATCAAAGAAAGAATGAAGATTGATACGGTCATATTCACCGCTTGAAAGTGATTTTGCAAGATCGTTAACACCGGAATACTCACCAGCTACTGTATCGATCGTATCACCTTTAGGAATAGCGAACTGTGGACCTTCAGGATCCACCTTTGCAGCTGCACGACCATCGAACCAGTTGATAGCACCACAGAGTGATATCCTGTCCGGTGTGATCACACAAACGTTGGAAGGTGCAAATGACTGACAGAGAGTACATCCGTAGAAGGTGTCAACATCCTCATCGTGCAGGTCACGTGTCCTGTCATCCCTTGACTTGTAGATGGCCTTTACATTGTCCATCTCTTTCTCGATCTCAGCAAGATCTGTTACATAGACAGCTTCGACCTTCTCTATGAATGGAAGCTCGTTCTTGAACAGCATCATGACAGCCTGGGCAATTGGCTCAAAGGAAGTAAGACCTTTTGCCACAGCATCCTTGCTGACACGGATCCATACATCATATCTCTGGTTCAAATGCATTAAACCCTGGATGTAGTTCTGGAAATCGTGGTTCCTACGTTCTACAATTGACTCAAGGTCTTCTTCCACAAGTTCTCCTGCGATCTTGTAGATCATTGCGAACGGATGTCTTGAACCTTCTTCCATTTCAGAAAGATCGGGACCGATAAGTGTGAACTTACCGTCCTCGATCTCATCCATTGGAGTAGCCCTTACAAGCTCATAACCTTTAGATTTCGGTCCTGAGAGTTCGACATGCATGCCGTCTTTCCTAATCCTCTCCCCTTCGAACATCGGTGAGATCTCGAAAGGATATTCGTCTGCCATATTTTGTCCTCCGTAATATAATCTAAGTATTCGTGATAATGTATCAAATCATAAGTTATCGATCAGTTCATCCAGCGCTTCAATATGTACATCGGGAGTTATGTTCCCAAAGGACATAGTAGCGTTCTGTATATACTCTCTTTCGATTGCGATCGACTTAAGTTTTGAAAAGCTTTTCAAACCGGAAAGTACCTGGTCGATATAGTATTTAAAATGCCCCAGTACGATGATAGTATCATACTGGCCCTTACCATCAAGACCGGTCCAGTTAGGATCACAAAGATAGGTTGCCAGTGCATGGACATTGATGTATTTCGCATTAACGCCCTTATCGACAAGACCACTCATAGAGTGGCCGGTAGCAGCTACCGGCAGATCTGCTTTCTTTGCGATCTCGATGGAACGCTTCAACAACTCTTCATCCTTGAGTATCTGGGATCCCACGATGAACAAAGGACGCTTTGCCTTTGAGATCATCTTTCCAGCAACATTTGGCTGCACTGCCTTTGAGCTCTTGCAACCGTATGTGCAGTGTACCTGAGTATTCTTAATAACGTCAACCATGATTAAGCCTCCTTACAAAGTCTCTTGAGGTTGGTCGGCTGTGCTGAAACATCGGATTTCATCGCTGGTCCTGAAAGGATCTTCTTTCTCTTCCAGTCGATCTCCCAGCCCTGTTCCTCTTCCAGTATCTTAAGCAGTTTTTCACGCTTTGCAAGAGGAAGGTCTGTCTCGGTCCTGACGAACTTGAACCAGTCGTCTGGCATGATACCAAGATATTTCTGGCTGAGCTCGATGTAATGTGTCAGCTTGATCATCCTGCCCATGTTGTTGTCACTTGGACGGATACAGCTCTTTGCAAGCATAGGCATCATTTCCTCAACTGTCTCTGCGGTTGTAAGCAGATAGTCAGGTGCTGCAGGGATCTGCATTTTGCTTCCATCCCTTGCATCATAAACTGTCCACTTATCTTCCTCGTATGGCTTTCCAATAAGTGCCCTGCGGTACTTTGAGCCATGTGGGCCGAGAATGACCGGAATACCAAGCCTTGCACATCCTGTTCCGATGGATGCTGCCTTCTGGGAATATGCACCCCATGCAACACCAACCGCACCAACACGATTGAGGGTGTAATCTGCTATTTCTTCGTAGTTTCCGGAGATGTTCTTCTGTGCAAAGATAGATGCGACCTTAATGACAGCACCTGTAATATGTGCATTCGAGACACATGAACCTGTGTTAAGCAGGCCTCCACTCTTGAACCTTGAAGGATACTTCTCATATAGGGTCATTCCGTCTTCGTCCTGGTACATACCAAGGTCCATTGCGGAACAACCTGAGACCACAACAATGTAGCTCCTTCTGAGCATCTCATCTGCGATCGTGAAAAGGTCTTTCGTACCATCCGGATAGTTGGAACATCCAACCAGTGCAACAATACCCGGAGTTGTTCCGAGAACAAGGTTGACACCCTCTTCCCTGATCTCTGGGTCACTGATAGGTCCTCTGCCGACACGAACCTTTCCAACCTCTTCGCTTATTACACGCTGTGAGGACTTTTCGATAACATTGACGATATCGATATCCTTTGGACATGCAAATTCGCAACGGCCACATGCGATACATTTGTCATGCAGCAGCTCGAAATTCGAGAGTTCACCTTCGCTCAGAGCGGTCATTGCCTCACTGATAGGCAGGCTATTAGGACATGCAACTTCACATTTAAGACAGTGGACACAACTGTCTGCAAGCTCCTTGAGCTCTTCATCTGTTGGAAGTCCCTTGATGCCCTTCTGCTTCCTGATCTCGGACATCATCATAGTAAGACGAGGTGCAAGTTCTCCAAGCTTCACGTAATCGAACATCAAAGCGCCTTTTTCCTTTCCGGTTGTAAGGTCTTCGAGGATGTCCTCAATACTATCGTTTGACCTGTCCTTAAGTCCATACATGACCTTATCATTTGTCGTGATGACCGGTATCATGAGCTTACTTGCCTCTTTGAGGACATCGGCCCTTATACACTGTTCATCGACAATGATAACATCAGGTATCCCCGATCTGATGGTCTTAAGTTCTTTTGCAAGAGTACCAACGACCTTTGCCCTTGGAAGTGTTCGGTCATTGGTCTTGTAACGAGTCATATCAAGAGCGGTACAGCAAAGTCCACCAAGCTCCATCTTTTCGTTAAGACCTTTTTCATCCATATAATCGATGATATCAGTGACTGCTGCAACATTGTGCCCAATAACAATCAGAGTAGGCTTCGAAGCATCGAGACATCCCATACCAATGTCTGCAAGGGGTGGTTCATCATCTGATTTAGGGAAATCAAGACAGGATATCTGTGCAATATCTGAGATCTCCATACCAACATGATCGAGCATACCGCCATGAAGTGCCTTTGACTCAAAGTCAATTGCAGCTCCTTCCTGACCTACATGGACAGCTGCAAGCAACTGTGTGATCTGCTCTTCAACATAGCTGAGAACAGAATCAAGATCCCCGAGTGTTTTTGGACTGACACCTGTGACAAGTTGGACATTTGGAGCTATAATATTAGTAGCACCAACATCGAGGAGATGATCTTCACCATAAATGCCGATCAGGTGGTGAAGAAGATGTCTTCCGTGTCCTGAATGCGCTGCTGCTCCTGTAATCACACGGAGCATGAACTCACGTGCATTATGCCCCGCAAGGTCAATACCACATGCACCCTCTTTGTTACCGCTAAGGTCACATGGTCCAAAGGTACAGTAACAACACTGGTCACACATTGGAGTGTAGACCGGATTGTATCTATCAAGGATATTATGATCCCAATCTCTTAGTGATGAAACTCCGGGCTTGACTGTTGGGCCCATCTCAAGATCAGTTTCATCTACTTGTTTTTCAATAGCACCTACAATGTTATTGATGGTGATCTGAACATTTTCAAGGTCGCTGATAGCCATTGAAAATTTACCTGTAGTTAGCTCACTCATATTTTTATGGCCTCCTGAATCGAACTTCTCATAGTTAGACTGTAATATTAAGCTATTTCCCGAGACGTTACGAATTGAATAAAACGTTATAAACATATGTCAGTCTTTGGACTGTTGGATGTAATATGCAAAACCAATATATAAACATTTTGGCTATTTGTCATGATTATACCAGACAAATTATTTGGTTTGTTTACGCCGTTACACAAATAGAATGACCAAAACATTGCATGCTACCCATAAATGCATTGGCTTGATCTGAATTATGGAAATATTTGAATGTAGAAGTATAGTATTATAGAAGCATCGTTAAACAATTGTTGGAAATCATTTTATTAGATAGAAGATATTAACTTAATGAATACACTCCAATATAGTGTTTGGGAGGATAGCTTGGATAATAAATGCTGGATATGTGGCAAACAGGAACCTACAATGTTCACCTGCCGCTTTTGTGGAAAGACATACTGTTCCGATCACCGACTTCCTGAAAGACATGCGTGTACAGGACTTGACAGGGATAATGGACAATATAAGGAATATTCTGAGAATAATTACCGCAGTGGCCACAGAAGCTCAGGACAAACATCAGATACTAATATGAATGAACTCGTGAAGAACATGATGAAAGAAGCGGCAAAGACCGCAGCAAAAGGAGCTGCATCACAAGCTGCCCGCAAGACACGTTCATCAATAAAGACAAGTCCCTCAATGGCTATTATATTCATTTGCATCATTTCATTCTTCCTGGAAGCCATACCAGGCTACGCAGCGGCGTTCCAGTTAATTCCGGACCTGATGCTCTCAAGACCATGGACACTTATCACACACATGTTCCTCCATGCCAGTTTCGGACACCTGTTCTTCAATATGCTGGTTTTGTTCTTCTTTGGCAGGGAACTTGAAAAACGTATAGGTAAAGATCTTTTCCTCTATGTTTACTTTATAGCAGGATTAGTTGCAGCACTCGGATATTCGATAACCAGTACAGCCGGTTACCCGATCGTAGGAGCTAGCGGCGCGATCATGGGAGTCTTTGCAGCACTTACCGTACTGGCACCTGAGATGGAAGTATATGTATATTTCATTCCGATGAAAATAAAATATGCACTCGTACTGTTCGTGCTTCTTGACTTTATGTTGTTGAATGCAAACGATATGGTAGCCCACACAGCCCACCTTAGTGGAGTCCTGGTAGGAGTTTTCATGGGTTACAGGCTCAAAAAAACGATTGAACAGCGCAATCGGAATTACTACAGTTTCCGAAGGTGATCTACCTGAATGATAAAAGGTCCCGTCTTGCAAATTACCGCCCTCGACCTGAAACCGGGGAAGAGATACCGATACAGTTCATAGAAATGGAAGAAAAGATCGCAGGATGGGCACCTGAATTGAAAAGGACCATATATCTGGACAAGGCATCAGAATATGATCCTGAAAATTTCAAACGGGTCAGAGAAGTATTCCTCCTTAAGGTGTATAATTGGTTCCTTGATGGGATCAGTGTTATTGAACTAAAACCTGAGGAGAGGATACAATTTGAAGATATCCTGAATGACCACCTCCTTTACGGCGGAGAGGTTCGTTACACACGGAAAAAACAGGGTAAGAAAATACATAATTGTTTTTTGCTTGCAGAGGGGCCGATAACGGTCCGTGCTAAAAGGATTGCCATGGCAGATATCCTTTAAAAGTGAGCAGAAAGAATATATATAGTATATCCTCATTTCTTTATTAGGAAGTGACTCAGGGGAGTTGACCATCTAATTACATCCAATCATATAGAATTATTAAGAATGATCATATTAGATTAGTATTTATATATTTAAAGAACAAATATAAACGATTGGATGTGGATTTATATAATTATTCTAAGAAATGGCCGAGGGAAACATGCAGAACGTTAAAACCGGATTTAGTTCCATTGTAAAATATCTTAGTACAAAGAAGGAAACCGGCAGAAGGAGCATTGGTCTTTTGGTCGATGGTCCGAATGTATTACGCAAGGAATTCAACGTCAACCTTGAAGAGATACGTGACGTACTAAAAGAATACGGCAACGTGAAGATCGGGAGAGTATTCCTGAACCAGTATGCATCAGACAAACTTGTAGAAGCCATTGAGAATAATGGATTCGAACCTATCATCTGCTCCAGTGATGTCGATGTGCGTCTCGCAGTAGAAGGAATGGAGCTTGTATACAATCCAACAATCGATACAATCGCGCTTGTCACAAGGGATGCTGATTTTAAACCTCTTCTGAACAAAGCCAATGAGCATGGAAAAGAGACCATATTATTTGGGGTAGAACCCGGATTCTCAACAGCACTTCGAAATTCAGCAGATTATGTAATCATACTTGAGAACAACCAGATGAACTACAATGAAGAAGAAGTAGCTGAAAAAAAAAGAATACAAAAAGCTTCTTTAAACGTTCATAAATAAGCTAAGAATTCTGCATGATAACATGCAGATCTCGTTTTATATCAATATTATTTAAGATCGTAAGATTCTTGCCTGAACATTAATGTGAACACACATTGCGGATCATTTCTTCGAGCCTTTCTCTCGAAAGACCTTTTTTGACCTCAGTACAGTTCTTTACCTTGGATATCAATGCGCATAGCTCATCTTGGTCAAGCTCATAGCCAAGGTCATTTACAATGCCTTTCAAAGCTTTTTTGCCAGTATGCTTGCCAACAACGAGGTTACGCTTCCCACCGACCATTTCAGGAGTGAAAAGCTCATATGTCCTTGGCTCTTCAAGAATTGCCATTACATGGATACCAGATTCATGCGTGAACGCATGCTTTCCAACAACTGCTTTATTAACAGCTGTGGGAAGACCTGAATATTTTTCAAGTTTCCTGGAAATACTGTTCAATTTAGTCGTATCATACGTTTCAATACCATGCTGCACCCTCAATGCCACCAGCAGTTCCTCAAGAGATGCATTACCTGCACGCTCGCCGATGCCATTAATAGTTGTATGCAATTGCTTTGCACCCGCTTCAGCAGCAACCAACGTATTTGCAGTAGCCATCCCAAGATCATTGTGACAGTGGATACATATAGGCGTATTAACGACCTTCTTGACCTCACTAACAAGGTAGTGTGTTGTAGCAGGGCTCAATATACCAATGGTATCAGCAATGCTTACATAGTCCACATGATAATCTTCTGCTGCCAGAAAGGCTCTCTTGAGGGTCTCAATGTTCGTCCTTGTAGCATCCTCAGCGGCAAACCTTACCTTGAGACCGTGGTCCTTTGCATGTTCGATGGCACCCATCGCGCAACTGAAAACATCAGCACAGCTTTTGTGGTATTTGAACTTTAAATGAAGATCTGACATAGCAATGAAAATGCTGACAATATCAACATCACAATCGATAGCTGCATCGACATCATTTATGACAGAGCGTGCAAGGCAGCAGATGTTGGCATCAAGACCCAAATTGCTGATCTCCTTGACGATATCTTTCTCCGAAGTCGAGACTACCGGAAAACCAGCTTCAATTACCTCAACGCCGATAGAATCAAGTTCAAGGGCAAGGTCGATCTTTTCATCTCTTGTAAAAGCAACACCAGGGGTTTGTTCGCCATCCCTTAATGTAACATCACATATCTCGATATCAAGAGGACTCTGATCAATGAAGTTCATTAGTTCATTTTTAGAATAATCAGTATTTGCCATAATATTGATTCCCGTTCGAGTGTTTGAAAGGACACTATATAAATATGTAGGTTTTGTCTCCAATATATCCAATTATCTAAGCTTGTTCTGTACTCTTTCATAGAATCCACTGGCAGATATATCCACAAATCTGGCAGGCATGTCTGACATTGTCAATGTTACCACATCATTTTTCTGAATTGTGTGCGTATACTGCCCATCGACAACAAGTGCAGCTTTCTTCTCCGGTACGATCATCTCTACTTTGATAATACTGCTTGCAGGAACAACCCAGGGCCTTGCTGATAATTTAAATGGTGCAAGCGGGACGATCAATGTTGCATTCACTGCAGGGTCTATCAGAGGACCACCTGCGCTCATAGCATAAGCAGTGGAGCCGGTAGGAGTTGCGATAACAACACCATCTGCACGCATCTCTTCTGCTTTTTGATCATCTATGGTTATTCTGAACGTCAGTATCTTTGCAGGTCTTGCGGTCGTTAGCACAACCTCATTGGTCGCAGCAGGAATGGCTTCCCCATTAAGATCAATAGCCAACCTGGAACGTTCGGAATATTTGAAGCCTTCAAGGACTTCCCCAATGGTACTTATCGCTTCGGACGGATTAACCTCCACAAGAAAACCCACCGTACCCATATTAATTCCAAGTATCGGAAGAGGGTCCTCCATGCGGGCAATATTTCGAAGAACAGTTCCATCTCCGCCAACGGAGATAAGTAGCTCAACACCATGCGCCCTCATCAGCTCAACAGGTATTATTTCCACATCTTCAAGCTTTAAAGGGAGGGCTGTATTGGGGGATAATGCTATATCCACTTTCGAACTGAAAGTATCAACTATACTGCTGACCATCTCAAGTGCATCCGTGTGGTCACATCTTGATACGATCCCGATCTTCCTGATGGTCATCTATTCACCTCTTCACAAGCTTTAATATGTCTGAATGAGCACAGCCGTTCGATGCTATCATATATACAGGGTTTATCACACTATCTTTCAATTTGAGAGCATTTCCATCCCCATCAGTGACGATACCACCCGATTCTTCTATTATCAACTTACCAGCTGCAACATCAACAAGACGAAGAGAACCACGGACATCCACAAAAGCATCCAGTCTTCCGGATGCCACATAGCATAATTCCAGTGAAACGCTGCCAAATATCCTGATCCTCCGAACGTTCTTACACAGATCCACCGTCCTCTCCACATTTTTGCGATACCCATAGAGGCTTACACAGAAATCATTTAAAGAAGAGCATTTGGAATGAGAGATCCTTTTATCATTGAAATATGCACCTTCCCCGGATTCCGCATAGAACGTATCTCCGTTCGCAAGATTTCTCACATATCCGAAATAGGTAGAAGATAGGTCAGGATTGCCGATGGCAATGGAAATACCATAAACAGGTATATCGTTGGCAACATTGTACGTTCCGTCAAGCGGGTCCAGTATTATGGTGAACTCCGGATCATCACCGAACACAACCTCACCCAGTTCTTCGCTCAATAAACGGATCGAACGGCCATCGGCTTTTAAAATTTCAATAATGGCTTTCTCAGAAACATCATCTATCAGTTTAGTGTCGGTCCCATCGGCTCCGACATATACAGTCCGGAATGCTTCTTCAGTGCCCACAAGATCGGAAATTGCATTTGATGCAGACTCCGCAAGAAGATCACAGAATTCCAGCATTTGTTGAGATACCGACATGATCAAAAGAAAATTAGGGCATCAGATGCCCATTGTTTTATTTGTTATCTCTATGGACCTTGATGCATCCGATTCAAGTTCCATCATTGCACGAATTGCATCGACATTCTCAGGAATTACATCTGATTCCTGGTGGATTGCCTGGAAGAAATAAAGTTCCCCCTCATACATCGTTATGGATTCATTCCAGATGCAGTTCTCCCACATGTCGCCCCTTGGCCTGCCAAGGTCCTTTGCGAGCTCCATTATCTCTGCTGTGGATGTGATACCCTGCCCCACGAACCTTACACGGCTCTGTTCTGCAAGGACACTCTCAACATCTTCAGCAGTGCATTCCTTTTCAAGCTCAAGGTTAACAGTATGCAGGTGCATGAGTGTTGTAGGAAGTTTTACAGCAGTAGTTGCAATATTGATGTTCGGAATAACGGTCTTTACATCAGGACCATGGTGGGATGGAAGCTTGATAGGGTTTGGAACAATAGCATTGATTGGACCAGTTTTAATGTCCCCAGGATCAGCAGCCCTTCTAAGAAGGGTCACGCGCGCTTTTTTGACCCCAAATTCCTTATCGAGTGGTGATAAGACACGGCAAAGACCAGTGGTATTACAGGAAACTACCCTGACAAAGTCCTTTCCAAGAGCTTCCTCATAGTTGGTCTCGGCATTGAATGAACAACCTGTAAGCGTATGGGATTCGCCACCCTGCCAAATGGCCTTGATACCTGCCTTCTCATAAAGATCTTTGTTAGTAGCACCGACCTTCCCTGGAGTACAGTCAACTACGACATCCGCTGCCTCGATCATTTCCTCGACAGTGCCGGAGACCTCGATACCTTCCTTTTCCATAACCTCTACTCTGTCTGCAAGGGTATAGACATTGAATCCTTTATCCTTTGCCATTACGGTCTCAAAGTTAGGACGGGTCTTTGCAACACCGATGAGCTCCATATCATCCTGAAGTGCTACAGCATCTGCCACTCTTTTCCCTATAGTTCCATATCCGTTTATTGCAACTTTAACCTTTGTCATTTAATGCACCTTCCATCCTGGATTTGACAAATAAGTATTGTATAAAATATCGTAATGATAAACATCTGTAATGCTGAATCACGATCACATAATGGCAGGAAGTAATCCTGTAGACCACTTGTGATAGGTATGTCCTGTTAATTCAGTTTCCAATAATTATAGTTTCCCCTTTTGAGAAGTCGATCTCTTTTATAGTACCAAAGATTATCGTCTTTTCCCCGAATATACCAGTCAGTTCGATGGAATCTCCATCGACCAACATTTTTGTGACGGACTCCATCACCAGTTCCTTTTCATCGCCTTTTATTACGATCACATTAAGTTCGCACATATATACACCTGTTTTTATGGCATTCTGTTTTATGAAATACCCTTTAGGGGAATTCTACCCAAACCAAACTTGCCCTAAATACTTTTACTATGTTCTTATAATAGATAACTACTTTCACATCAATTTAGCTCATCTGACAAGCTGTGCTACGGAATAACCCATTTCAAGCCCCATGTCCTCGGCAACCGCTTCGCATTTTGTACGGAGGAGGTATGCTATGGGACCAAATGACCTTTCGGACATTGTTTCATAGTTAGCCATTCCTTTGCTTATGATCAGACTTGCATCCTCAAGGGCTTCAATGAACTCCGGTGGTGCTTCATCAAAGCTTACACCTACTGCATTACAACCGGTGGTCAGGACACGGTCG
This sequence comes from Methanococcoides sp., assembly GCA_021108185.1. Lineage (GTDB taxonomy): Archaea > Halobacteriota > Methanosarcinia > Methanosarcinales > Methanosarcinaceae > Methanococcoides. The sequence continues at coordinate 42,006 of JAIORJ010000080.1, forward strand.
ACCTTCTTATCAAGCTCGTATTTTCTTACATCATCCATGGTCACATCTGTAAGCATAGGAGCACCCCTTACTACGAGAGTTATCTTACCGCCGACCTTTCGGATAATATCTAAGACCAGTGTATCGAGGATTATCTCCCCGCAGTTGTCTACGACATAGACGACATTATCAAGCAGATCGAACATCTCAGGAGTATCATCCACATCAAGTCCTTTACGGAATATATCTGCAAAGGTCCTGTCAAAGACATCCTCCCCCACATCGAATCCCATTATACCGAAATCGAAGAAATTGCCTATTACGGATGCGAGCACTGCTCTTCTGAACATTTCCAGGTCAGAAGGCTCGCCTTGATAAACAAGAGAATGAGCATAAGGATAGACCTTTTCAGCTATCTCATTGCTTAATATCTTAAGATCGAGATAAGGATCATCATCATTGAGCACTTCATATGCTTTCCTGTGGATAGCTGTCGAGACCACACCTGCCGGAACACCAGGGACGTAAGTATCTCTAAGAACATCGATGCCCGCAAGCATTGTCTTGTGGATAAGTTCATCATCGTTTGTGGAAAGTTTTGCTTCGTAGTGAACTCTCGAAAGAAGGCAATATGTACATCTTGCATCCATTTTCATTGTTTTTATCCATCCAATTATAGTGAACATATGGTTATTAGGGCTGACAGAGATCAGATCGTTATACCAAACAGATGCACCATAAATAAATATAACTAAATATGCCCTATGTGCCCCAACTTTAGTAGATAAACCACATTTATTCGATCAATTATATCCAAAGCATTAGTAAACAATATCTAAAAATTTGTTGAAAATTTACCTTAAAGGAAAATAAAAATGAGGAAGAATAGGGGGGTTTGCCTCTTCCGTCACCTAGTAGATAAGCATTTCGTATAATAAAGCCATTACATGGCATTAAGTACGCAAAATGACTGGAAATATGCATTTCGAACCAAACTAAATAACCTTTTAATCCAGTCCCTTCATAATAACTCTTACTTGTTTTAGAGAATATTCGACACCAAATTTATCTTTGATCAGCTCTCTGACACGCGCAGTAGTCCAGTTACCTTGCATCCCTAGATAGAACTTAAGATCACTCTTCTGATCATCAGTTAACTTGGAAGGACGACCACCGGCATAACGTGGTAATAGACCGGAATAACCATCTTTGTTCCACCGTTTTTGCCATACGTATGCAACCCTTTTGGTCACCCCGACCTTCCTTGCAGCTTCTTCGACAGAATCACCATTATACCTGTACCGGACAAAATATAGTCGATCAAGTATTTTAATAAGGATCTCGATATACCTAATTCTTTTATTTAGTTCTTCGTAAGTCAACTTTTTTTGAATAGGATACATTTCGGTTTTTACCATGGCAGCCGGTAATGATTTAAAAGTATAAATAGTTTAGTTCGGTTCTGCAAATGCTTATATACGAGTATCATCAAGAAAGATTTGCAATTAAGCAGGACAAACGACCGGTCGCGTTGAAACAATACGAGCGGGCTGCAAGATTGATATAATAAAGGTGATGAAAATGGGAAATCAAGAAATTTTTGACAAGCTCAAAAACGCAATAGTGAATCAGGATATTAACGGCTGCTCAGCACTGACACAGGAAGCCCTTGATGCAGGAATTACTGCCTTCGACGTTATCAACG